>NZ_JBYSZI010000041.1:0-67741 GCF_058787075.1 Cupriavidus sp. FW305-46 | reverse complement strand
CGCTCGCGGCGGATGCCCCATTGGCCAGGAGATCAGAAGTTCAGCGGCCGCTGCGCTGCATCCAGCCCACCGTCGATGAACACCACATTGCCGTGCATGTAGGCCGCCTGCGGCCCGCACAGGAAGGCGATCAGCGCGGCCACTTCCTCAGGCTGCGCGCGCCTCCCCAACGGCGGCAGGAAATCGCGGATGGCATCGCCATAGCGCGGATCCTTCAGCCCGGCCTGCAGCAGCGGCGTTTCCACCGCGCCCGGCGCGACCACGTTGAGGCGCACGCCGGCCTGGCCCCACGCGGCGGCGCGTTGCCGCGCGGCCGCCGCCACCGCATGCTTGGAACTGGCATAGGCAATATAGCCAGCCTGGTCCCGGGTGCCTTCCGCCGCCGCGGCGGCTGCCACTATCGCGCGCACGCCGGGCTCGTCGCCGGCAAGGTAGGCATCACGCAGCGGGCTGCCCTCCCAGGACTGGAGCGTGGCCGAACTGGACGACACCACCACGGCGCACGGATCCGAGCCCTGGCGCAGCGCCTCGAACAGGCCATCCAGCAGCGCCACCACGCCGAAGTGGTTGACCGATGCCACCAGCGTGGCGGGTTCGACATGCGGGCCCAGGCCGGCGCAGCAGACCAGCTGGTCGATGCGGCCGCCCGACCGCGACAGTACGGCGTCGATCGCGGCAGCGCGGCCCTGCTGGCTGGACAGGTCGGCAACGATGTCGGCATCGCGCAGGTCGATGCCGATGACCCGGCAGCCGTCGGCGAGCATGCGCTGGCGCACGGCCGCACCCATGCCGGACGCGGCTCCGGTAATGACGACGGTTTTCATGGTGCGAGGTTCCGTGGAGGTTGCCATCAGGCCTCGAACACATGCCGCAGCGCCGGCGGCTCGATATTGCCCGGGTTCAGCTCGAAGATGCGCCGTGCCACGCTGGACGGCCGCACCTGCTCCACGTCGGTGTAGAACTGCTGGTACCAGTCACGCATCTGGTAGATGGGCCCGTCGCCTTCGCACAGTAGCGGGTTGTCGATGCGGATCTTGCTGTCCCAGATCGCCACGTCCTCGTAGAAGGCCTGTTTGGCCTGCTCCACATAGGCTTGCGCCATGGCACGGTTCTGCTCCTCGGACAGCCCCGGGATCTTCTTCACCAGCACGCCGTAGCGCAGCGCGAAGCTGTTGAGGTCGATCGGCACATGGCAGTTGAGCAGGATCGAGTGGATCTGCTGGTCGCCCATCTGTCCGATCATCTCGGTGATGTGGTACGCGGGCCCGAAGTACGTGGACAGCGCCGTCAGCTGTGCATCGCCCGAGAGCCGGGCACTGCGCCCGATCATCAGCTGCGTGGCCTTGTGGTCTTCGAACAGGTTGGCAAAGTAGTCCACCGGCGCGCCATGGACCGTGCCGAAATGCGCCATGTCGGAGATGTTGTCGACCAGCTCGCGGCAGTTGGTCTGGATCACCATCTCGTCGATGGCCCAGTCCGACCACTCCGGCGAGAAGCAGGCCTCGATGCGCGGAATCGCCACCTCGGGGGGTGCCGGGCGGCCTTCGGGATCGTGCCAGATGAAGAGCAAGCGGTTCTGCTCGCAGGTCTCCCAGGCGCCGACACGGGCCTTGGGCGGCACCCGCTTGCAGTAGGGAATGGACTTGCAGCCACCGTCGCCGCCCCACTGCCAGCCGTGGAACGGGCAGACCAGGTTGTCGCCCTGCACGGTGCCGGTGCTCAGGTCTGCGCCCATGTGCGGACAGTAGCCGTCAATCACGCGAATCGCGCCGGTCGAGTCGGCAAACGCGGCCAGGCGCCGGCCGAAGATATTCAGCGTGTGCGGCACGCCGTCGCGGTAGCCATCGGCCGGGCCGAGGCAATGCCAGCCGCGCGCGTAGCGGGCCTCGAGCGGGCGTGATTCGATCTTGTAGCCGGCCTTGTAGCCAGTCTGGTTGCCGTCAGCGGTCATGGCGTCTGTCTCCTTGAATTCCCGTGGACCTTCAAGATAAGAGCGTCTGGCCGGCGGCTCATCGTCTCATCGGACTACTGCAGCGCGGCAATCCTGGTCAGCGCCGGATCATTGCCCGGGCCATGCACGCAACTGACGCCCGCCGGATCGTAGATCCGGGCCACGCAGCCATTGCAGCTGTCACAGGCCGAATGCGCCACCGCGCCGCTGCGCCAGTTGGCGACCAGCGCGGGATCATGGATCAGCGCGCGCGCCAGCGCGACACAGTCGAAGCCCTCTTCCATCAGCTGCGCGACATTGCCGATCGACTTGACGCCGCCGATATAGGCCAGCGGCATGCGCACCGCCCGCCGCACCACGCGCGACGCCTCCAGAAAGTACAGCTCGCGAAAGGCCAGCGCGCGCGGCGTGCGCTTTTCCAGCATGGTGATGCCGAAGCGCGCCACCGCGGTCGGCGCGGCGGCCTTCATCTGCGCCGTGGGCATGGGGCTGCCGAACAGCGCCCACGGGCTCTCGACGTTGCGCCCGCCGCTGAGGGTCAGCAGGTCGGCGCCTTCCGCCTCCAGCAGGCGCGCGCTCACGGCGGAATCCGCGGGCTCGTTGCCGCCCGGCACGCCGTCGCTGACGCTCAGCTTGCAGCAGACCGCCAGCTCGGCGCCGACCGCGTCCTTCACCTGGCGCAGTACCGCGGCCGGAAAGCGGGTGCGGTTCTCCACGCTGCCGCCGAACGCATCGCGCCGCCGGTTGCTCAGCGGCGACAGGAACTGGTTGAGCAGGTAGCCGTGGCCCATGTGGATTTCCACCGCGTCGAAGCCGGCTTCGCGCGCCAGCCGCGCCGCCGCGGCAAACTGGCCGGCAACGCGCGCCATGTCCGCCTCGCGCATGGCACGCTGGAAATACACGCCGTGCAGCATGCCAAAGGCATTGAGTCCGGATGAAGCACTGCCTGGCGCACGGCTGCCGCCGTGGCGCATGGTGGTGAACGAGCCCGCATGGGTGATCTGCAGGCAGGCCGCCGCTCCTTCGCGATGCACGGCATCGGTCAGCACGCGCAGGTGCTCAACCTGCTCCGGGCACATGCTGAGCTGGTGCGAAAAAGTCAGGCCGTCGTCGGCCACCGCCGCATACGCGACCGTGGTCATGCCCACGCCGCCCGCGGCAAGCTCGCGGTGGTGCCTGACCAGCGCCTCGGTCGGCAGGCCCTGCGGCGTCATGCCCTCGTTGGCGCCGGCCTTGATAATGCGATTGCGCAGCGTGAGCGGGCCGATGCGGACCGGCGTGAATGCCGCCGCCGCGTAAGCCTGGTGATCGTGCATGCTGTCTCTCCGGGCCATCGGCCTTACACCGCGTCGGATTTCAGGGCGTGCGCCGGCGGCACCGTCTCGCCGCGCGCGGCGCCACCGGCACCACCGGCGGCCACGCGCGCACGCTCCTCTTCCTCCACGCCCAGCCACGCAGCCAGCGCCGGCAGCAGCGACACCGCGCCGAACAGGTTCACCAGGAACATGAAGGCCAGCAGGATCCCCATGTCGGCCTGGAACTTGAGCGCGGCAAAGGCCCAGGTGCCCACCCCGATGCACATCGTCAGCGCCGTGAACAGCGCCGCCGAACCGCGCTGGCGCATGGCCTCGGCAAAGGCCTGCGGCAGGGCCTGCCCTTCCTCGCGGATCTGGTGCTGGATGCGCTCATACAGGTAGATGCCGTAGTCCACGCCGACGCCCACGCCCAGCGTGATGACCGGCAGCGTCGACACCTTCAGCCCGATGCCAAGCCGCGCCATCAACGCATTGCACAGCACCGACACCAGCGTCAGCGGCACGATGATGCACAGCACCGCGCGCCACGAGCGGAACGTCAGCAGGCACAGCAGCGTGATCGCACCGAAGATCGACAGCAGCATGGTCACTTCGGCTTCCTCCACGGCCTCATTGGTGGCCGCCATCACGCCGATATTGCCCCCGCCCAGGCGGAACGCCACGTTGGGGGTCTTGTCGGCGGCGGTGAAGCGGCGGATCTCGCGGATGATGTGGGCGATGGTGGCGCCCTCATGGTTGGCGGTGTAGATCAGCACCTGGATGGCCTGGCAGTTCGAGGTATTCATGCCGTTGTCCGGGTCGAAGGCCTTGGCGCCCTGGCTCAGGCCCTCGCTGCTGCGCGGCAGCGCCTCCCAGCGCGGGTTGCCCTCGTTGTAGGCGCCGATCACCACCTTGGCCAGCGACGACACGCTCACCACCGACTGCACGCCGGACACGCCGCGCATATGCATCTCGAAGCGTTCCACCGCACTCATCACCGGGTAGTGCAGGCAGCCGTCGTCGAAGCCGGTGGGCTCCACCACCACGGTCAGCGCATCCGAGCCGATGTTGTACTGGCTCACGATGCTGGCGCTGTCGCGGTTGTAGCGCGAATCCGCGCGCAGTTCCGGAGCGCCGCTGCCGACATCGCCAATCTTGAGGCCGCGCGAATCGATGGCACCGGCCGCAAGCAACGCCAGCGCGGCAACGAACACGCCCAGCGCCGGGCCCGGGCGCGCCAGCGCGCCGAACTTCTGCCACAGCCCGCCGGTTCCGTGCGCGCGCCGGGCCTGCGCCGATGCCAGCGCCGACGGCTCCAGCCGCGTGTACGACAGCAGGATCGGCAGGAACACCTTGTTGGTCACGATCATCAGCAGCACGCCCAGGCAGGCGGTGATGCCAAGCTCGCGCACGATGTCGATCTCGATGCGCATGATGACCATGAACCCGAGCGCGTTGGTCAGCAGCGCGACCGTGCCGGGGATGAACAGCTTGCGGAAGGACGCGCTGGCGCTGTCGAGCGCACCATGTCCCTGCACCACCTCTTGCTTCCAGGCATTGGTCATCTGCACCGCGTGCGAGACCCCGATCGAAAAGATCAGGAACGGCACCAGGATCGACATCGGATCGATGCCGTAGCCCAGCAGCGGCAGCAAGCCCAGCAGCCAGGCCACGGGCAGCAGCGCCACCACCAGCGACAACAGCGTGATGCGCAGCGAGCGCGTGTACAGCCACAGCAGCAGCGCGGTCACGGCGAAGGCCAGCGCGAAGAAGCCCATCACGCCGGCGATGCCCTCTTCCACATCGCCCACCAGCTTGGCAAAGCCGACGATATTGACCTCGACGTCGGTGCCGCTGAATTCCCCGCGGATCTTCTCCAGCTGGCGTGCGACCGAGCCGTAGTCGATGGTCTTGCCCGTGGCCGGATCGGTCTCGCGCAATTCCGCGCGGATCAGCGCGGACTTCAGGTCGTTGCTGACCAGGCGGCCGATCTGGCCAGAGCGCGCCACGTTGCGGCGCACCTTGTCGAGCTCGGCCGGCGCGCCGGAGAAGCGTCCCGGCACCACCACGTCGCCGCGGAAGCCCGCCTCCGTCACCTCGGTGTAGCGCACATTGGGCGTGAACAGCGAGAACACGCGCGAACGGTCCACGCCGGGGATGAAGAACACGTCATCGGTGGCGCGGCGCAGCTTGTCCATGAAGGCCGCGTTGTAGATGTCGCCGTCGCCCTTCCAGCGCAGGCTCAGCAGCACCGTGTTGGCACCGGAGAAGGTGCTCGCGTACTTGGTGAACACCTGCATGTACGGGTGCTGCAGCGGGATCATCTTGTTGAAGCCGGGATCGAGCCGCAGCCGCGTGGCCGAGACGCCCAGCGCCACGGTCACGGCCAGGCACAGCACCAGCAGCAGGCGGCGCCGCTGCATCAGCAGGCTGGCGCAGGCATCGACAAAGCGGCCCAGGCGGCCGGAAGAATGGGGGCGGTTCATGATCGTTCTCGCATTCGGTAAGCCAGGGTCAGGCAGGTCAGCGGGGATTGGCGGCGAGCGTGACGCCGGCAAGGCCGCCATTGCCGCCCAGCGCCAGCGTGTCCTTGCCGGCAGGGACCAGCGCGGCCAGGGTCTGCGGGCTGCCGGCGGGCAAGGCGGTGAAGTGGCGCCCGCCATCGGCGGAGATCACCAGCGTGCCGCCCTGCCCGGCCAGCACGATGCGGCCATCGGGCAGTTCGACGCCGCCGAAGAGCGAGGTCTTGAGGCCAGTGTCCGCAGATTGCCAGGTGGCGCCGAAGTCATCGCTGCGCAAGGCGTTGCCGCGCATGCCGAAGGCCAGCCAGGCGCCGTCGCGCAGCGGCTGCACGCCGTACAGCGAACCCTCGTAGGGGGACTTCACCACCTCCCAGCGGCTGCCGCCGTCGGGCGAGCGCAGCACCAGGCCGGCTTCGCCGACCAGCATCAGGCGTCCCTGCCCGTCGCCGGCAATGCCGTTGAGGTGGCGGTCCTGCATGGCCTTGTCGGCGGCCGGCTCCCAGTGCCTGCCCTGGTCGCGCGAGACCAGGAAGCGGCCAAAGCTGCCGACCGCGAACCACGGGCCGCCCGCCTGGGCCCAGGCACCCAGCAGCGGATCGGACGAGCTCGCCTCGAACGCCACCTGCTGCCAGTGGGCACCGCCGTCTTCGGTGCGCAGGATCCAGCCGCTGTGCCCGACCGCCATGCCGTGGCGGCTGTCGGCAAAGGCCACCTGGGTCAGCGCGGCGCCTTGCGGTTGATCCACGGCGGCCGTGCGCCAGTTGCGGCCCTGGTCATCGCTGAACAGGATCTGGCCACGCTCGCCCACTGCCACCAGGCGCTCGCCGGCGCGCGCGATGCCGTTGACCTGCAGGCCGTCCGGGCGCAGCGTCGTGGCCGCGAACGGCGGCAGCGGGCGCGGCGCGAAGGCCCATACCGCGGTGGCCAGCACGGCCAGCGACATGGCGACGCCGATCAGTCGTTTCATGATGTCTCCTCCGGTTGGAGTGATGGCAGGCGGCCTCGTTGCGGGCCGTCCCTGCACGGGCTGCTTGTGATTACAGAACGTCGAACAGCGCGGCGGCGCCCATGCCGCCGCCGATGCACATGGTCACCACCGCCTGCTGCACGCCGCGGCGCCGGCCTTCAATCAATGCATGCGCGGTCATGCGCGCACCCGACATGCCGAACGGATGGCCGATCGAGATCGCGCCGCCGTTGACGTTCAGGCGCGCATCCGGGATGCCCAGCTTCTGCTGGCAGTACAGCACCTGGCAGGCGAAGGCCTCGTTCAGCTCCCACAGGCCCACGTCGGCCACCGTCATGCCATGGCGCGCGAGCAGCCTGGGCACGGCGAACACCGGGCCGATCCCCATCTCGTCCGGCGCGCAGCCCGCCACCGCCATGCCGCGGTAGCGGCCCAGCGGGCGCAGGCCGCGCCGGCGGGCCTCGTCGGCGCTCATCAGCAGCACCGCGGCGGCGCCGTCCGACAACTGCGAGGCATTGCCGGCAGTGATGTGCTCGCCGGCGGCCACCGCCTGGCCGCCGCTCCAGACCGGCTTCAGCGCCTCCAGGCTGCTGGCCGTGGTATCGGGCCGGTTGCACTCGTCGTGCGCAAGCCGAACGGTCTCGTGGCCGGTCAGCGTGCCGGCCTTGTCGAACAGCGCGCGGCGCGTTTCCAGCGGGACGATCTCGTCATCGAAGGCCCCGCGCCGCTGCGCCTCGGCGGTGCGCTGCTGGCTGCGCCAGGCGTAGGCGTCCTGCTCGGTGCGGCTGATGCCGTAGCGGCGCGCCACCACCTCGGCGGTCTCGATCATTGCCATATAGGCTGCCGGCTGCCGCGCCAGCACCGCTTCGGACTGGGCGCGGTAGCTGTTCTTGTGCTTGGTCTGCGTCAGCGAGATGGATTCCGCGCCGCCGGCGACGATGATGTCGGCCTCGCCGCACTGGATCGCACGGGCGCCCGCCGCGATTGTCATCAGGCCCGAGCCGCACATGCGGTCCATGGTCATGCCGGGCACGCTGTCCGGCAGGCCGGCCGCCACCGCGCACAGGCGGCCCAGGTTGTAGCCCTGGGTGCCCTGCTGCGCGGCCGCGCCGATCAGCACATCTTCCACCTCGGACAGATCCACGCCGGCGCGCTCCACCACCGCGCGCACCACGTGGCCGCCCAGCACCGGGGCCTCGGTGTCGTTGAAGGCACCGCGGAAGGCCTTGCCGATCGGTGTGCGCGCGACGGCGACAATGACTGCTTCTTTCATGCTGGATTCCTGTTCAGAAGTAATAGCGGCTGATGGTCTCGGCCACGCAGGCCGGCTTGTCTCCGCCTTCGATTTCCACGGTCATGCGCACCACCGACTGCACGCCGCCCTGCAAGGTCTCGGCCCGCACCAGTTCCCCCACCCCGCGCACGCGCGCGCCCACGCGCACCGGCGCCGGGAAGCGCACCTTGTCGCAGCCGTAGTTGACGCCCCACTTCATGCCTTCGACCGTTACCAGCTCCGGCAGGAACTGGTTGACCAGCGCCAGCGTCAGGTAGCCGTGCGCGATGCAGGCGCCGTATGGGCCCTGCGCGGCGCGCTGCGGGTCCACGTGCAGCCACTGGTGGTCGCCGGTGGCATTGGCGAACTGGTTGACCTGTTCCTGGGTGATCTGGGTCCAGGCGCTCTCGCCGAGGCGCTGGCCGACGGCGGCGTGGATGTCTTCGGCAGAACGGAAGATTCTTGGCATGTCTGGTTCCTGCGTTGTTCCCGGTCCCAACTGTTTCCCTTCAAGCCCGCTGGCTGCTCACCGGCAGCACCTCGCCCGTCATGTACGAGGCATAGTCGCTGGCCAAAAACACCATCACATTGGCCACCTCCCACACCTCGGCCGCGCGCCCGAACGCTTCGCGCTCGCTGAGCTGGCGCAGCAGGTCGGCCGGCGCCGACTTCTTCAGGAAGTCGTGCAGCGCGATGCTTGGCGCCACCGCATTGATGCGCACGCCAAATTCGGCGGCCTCCATCGCGCTGCAGCGCGTCAGCGCCATCACCCCGGCCTTGGCCGCGGCGTAATGCGACTGTTCCTTCTGCGCACGCCAGCCCAGCACCGAGGCATTGTTGACGATGGCGCCGCGCCGGCGCGCCTGCATGTGCGGCAACATCGCGCGCGTCATGCGGAAGGTGCCGGTGAGGGAAATATCGATCACGCGCGACCACTCGGCATCGTCCATATCAACTAGGCGGCGCGAGCCGCCCAGGCCGGCGTTGTTGATCAGCACGTCGGTGCCGCCCAAGGCTTCTTCGGCGGCGGCCACAAGTGCGCGCACCTGCGCTTCATCCGACACATCGCAAAGCTGGCCATGGATCGCCTGCAAGCCGGTTTCCGCGCGCAGGCGCTCGACCGCGTCTGCCAGCCGCTTCTCATGGACGTCGGAGATCATCAGCGCGCGGCAGCCCTCCTCGGCGCAGCGGCGCGCGGCGGCAAAACCGATGCCGGCGCCCGCCGCGGCGGTGATGAGCACACTCTTGCCGGCGAGCAACTGATGGCCAGGCACATAGGCCGGGGCGCTGGGGATTTCGGTGTTCAGGGTCATGACTGTCCTCGTGCTTCGCGCGGCATGCCGAGGCCGCGTTCGGCGATGATGTTGAGCTGGATTTCGTTGGTGCCGGCGTAGATGGTGTCGGCGCGCGAGAACAGCGCCATCTGCTGCAGCCGCGTGCGGCGCGTGTCGCCGGCGTCCAGCACATTGGCCAGCGGGCCCAGCACGTCCAGCGCCAGCTGGCCCAGGTCGCGGTGCCAGTTGGACCAGTAGTACTTGTAGATCAGCGCCTCGCGCTGCAGCGCGGTGCCGCCGTCCTGGCCCGCCTGCGCCGCGCCCGCCAGCATGCGCAGCGCATTGGCTCGCATCACGCGCAGGCCGGCCCAGGCGCGCGCGATGCGCTGGCGCACCAGCGCGTCGCGGCTGCTGCCGTTGTCGCGCGCGGCCTGCGCCACCCACTCCAGTTCATGCGTGAACTGCATCTGCTGGCCCAGCGTGGAGATGCCGCGCTCGAAGCCCAGCAGCGCCATGGCGATGCGCCAGCCATCGCCGGGCGCGCCCAGCACATCGGCGGCGGCGGCACGCGCGCCGTCGAAGAACACCTCGTTGAATTCGGCGCCGCCGCCCATCTGGCGGATCGGCCGGATCTCGATGCCGGGCTGGTCCAGCGGCAGCATCAGGAAAACCAGGCCCTTGCTGCCGCGCGAGCCGGGCTCGCCACGCGCCAGCACGAAGATCCAGTCCGAATCGTGCGCGAGCGAGGTCCACACCTTCTGGCCGCTCACCAGCCAGTCGCCGGTGGCCGCATCGCGCTCCGCCCGCGTGCGTACATTGGCCAGGTCCGAGCCCGCGCCAGGCTCCGAATACCCCTGGCACCAGAACGTGGTGCCGTTCAGGATGCCGGGCAGCAGGCGCGCCTTCTGGTCGTCGGTGCCGAAGGCGACCAGGGTCGGGCCGATCAGCCCCTCGCCGATATGGCCCATGCGGCCCGGTCCCCCTGCCCGCGCGTATTCCTCATGGAAGATCACCTGCTGCATGACCGGCAGCTCGCGCCCGCCATGCGCGCGCGGCCAGCCCAGGCCGGTCCAGCCGCCTTCGGCCAGCCGGCGCTCCCACGCCTTGCGCAGTTCGGGATAGGCCTCTTCGTCGCCGGGGCCGCCGCGGTGCTTCAGGCAGGCGAACTCGCCGGCCAGGTTGGCGGCCATCCATTGCGCGACTTCGGCGCGGAATGCCGCCTCTTGATTCGCTATCATGCTGTCCTCCAGGCGTGCGGGCCATTTGCTGCGAGATACGCCAGCGCCGCGCCGGCACCGCCCAGCCAGTGGCTGGCGGCCTGCGCGCGCTTGAAATAGAGCTGGGGGTCGTATTCCCAGGTGAAGCCGACACCGCCATGCAACTGGATGGCCTCCTGCGCGCAGAAGCGCAGGGCATCGTCGGCGGCCACGGACGCGGCGGCGATGTCGAGGCGGATGCCGGTGCCATCGGCCACCTCGCCCGTTTCCCACGCCTGCGCCGCGCCATACACCGCCGAGCGCGCCGCCTCGACCAGCACCATCATCTGCGCGCAGCGGTGCTTGACCGCCTGGAACGAGGCGATGGCGCGCCCGAACTGGATCCGTTCCGATGCATAGGCCACGGTCAGGTCCAGGCATTGCTGGGCCGCGCCAAGCTGCTCCGCCGCCAGCATCAGCTTGCCGTGCCACCAGGCCTGGGCCAGGCCGAAGGCCGCCGCGTCCGCGCGCGCCAGGCAGGCGCTGGCGGGCACGGGCAGCCCGTCCAGCCGCAGCGCGGCCTGCGGCCGCGTGCGGTCCAGCGTATCGAGCGGCGCCAGCATGCATCGCACATCCTGTGCCAGTGCTGCCGGTTCCAGCAGGAACAGCGCAGGCACGCCGTCTTCGAGACGGGCCGGCACCAGCAGCCAGTCGGCGCCGGCGGCATCGGCCACCTGGGCGGCGCTGCCACGCAGCACGAAGCCATCCGCGCTTGCCTGCGCGCCAATGGCGACGCCGTCGTACTGCCAGCCGCCATCGTCCGGCAGCACCGCGGCGGCACGCAGCTCGCCACAGGCCAGCCGCTCCAGCCACTGCGCGCTGCCACGCGGACCCAGGCTGGCCTGCAGCCAGGGCGCGGCCACGCACACGGCGGACCAGAACGGCACGCAGGCCAGGCGCTGGCCCAGTTGTTCCTGCAGCAGCACCAGCCCGGGCGCACCCAGGCCGGCGCCGCCCATGGCTTCGGGCAACGCGATGCCGCACCAGCCGAGTTCGCCCGCGACCGCGTGCCACAGGGCCTCGTCGTGCGCCGGGCCTGCCTCGGTCACGCGCCGCACCGCCGCCGAATCGCTGTGCGCGGCGAGGTAGTCGCGCGCGCTGTCGCGGACCATCTGCTGTTCGACACTAAGGGAGAAGTCCATGGCCGTCGCGCTCAGCTGCCGTAGACCGGCTGGGGCGGCTGCGCCTGCGCCAGCAGTTCCGCCACGGCTGCGCCCAGTTCGGCCGGCTGCCAGCGCGATCCCTTGTCGGTCCTGGGTCCGGTGCGCCAGCCGTCGGCCACCGAGACCATGCCGCCGGCCGCCTCGAACATGCGCCCGTTGACCTGCGCGGACGCGGCGCTGCCCAGCCACACCACCAGCGGCGCGACATTGGCGGGGTCGTAGTAGTCGAAGCCGTCTTCCGGCGCCTGCATCATTTCGGCAAACACCTCCTCGGTCATGCCGGTGCGCGCCGCCGGTGCCAGCGCATTGGCGGTGATGCCGTAGCGGCCAAGTTCCGCCGCCTGCACCAGCGTGAGCGCGGCAATGCCGGCCTTGGCGGCGGCGTAGTTGGACTGCCCGACCGAACCCTGCAGGCCCGCGCCGGAGCTGGTGTTGATAATGCGCGCGTCGACGGCGCGGCCGGCCTTGGCGGCATCGCGCCAGCGTTTGGCGAGCAGGTTGGCCAGGCAGAAGTGGCCGCGCAGGTGCACGCGCATGACGTCGTCCCAGTCGGCCTCGGTCAGGCTGACGAACATGCGGTCGCGGCAGATGCCGGCGTTGTTGACCAGCACATGGACCTCGCCGAAGGCCTCGACCGCGGCATCGACGATGCGCTTCGCGGTGGCCAGCTGGGTGATGTCGTCAGCGCTGGCCAGTGCGCTGCCGCCGGCCGCGCGGATCTCCGTGCAGACGGCCTCGGCCGCCTCGCGCCGGATGTCGTTGACGACCACATTGGCGCCCTCGGCGGCGAAGGCCAGCGCATAGGCACGGCCCAGCCCGCCGCCGGCGCCGGTGATGATGACGGTGCGTGCGTCACAGATTCCCATGGCGGTCTCCTTACAAGCGTTCGATGATGGTGACGTTGGCCAGGCCACCGCCTTCGCACATGGTCTGCAGGCCGTAGCGGCCGCCGGTGCGTTCCAGCTCATGCAGCAGCGTGGTCATCAGGCGCGCCCCGGTGGCGCCCAGCGGGTGGCCCAGTGCGATGGCGCCGCCATTGGGGTTGGTGCGCTCGGCCGCGTAGCCGGTCTCGGCCAGCCATGCCATCGCCACCGAGGCGAACGCTTCATTGATCTCGACCACGTCGATATCGGCCAGGCGCAGGCCGCAGCGCTCCAGTGCGCGTTTGGTCGCCGGGATCGGTGCGGTCAGCATCCACAGCGGGTCGTCGCCCAGCACGCTCATATGCGCGATGCGCGCACGCGGCTTGAGCTGGTAGCGCTTGAGCGCGTCTTCCGAGACGATCAGCAGCGCGGCGGCGGCATCCGCGGTCTGGCTGGACACGGCCGCGGTCAGCGAACTGCCGGGCATCAGCGGTTCCAGCGCAGCCATCTTCGCCAGCGTGGAATCGGGGCGCGGGGTCTCGTCATGCTTCACGCCCTCGCACGGCACGATCTCGCGCGCAAAGCGGCCGCCTTCGATGGCCGCGGCGGCGCGCTGGTGGCTTGCCAGCGCGTAGGCTTCCATGGCCTCGCGCGACAGCTTCCAGTGATCGGCAATGCGCTGCGCGGCATGGAACTGCGACACCGGCGCATCGCCAAAGCGCACCTGCCAGCCCTTGCTGCCCGAGAACGGGTCGGCAAAGCCCAGTGCCTGCCCGGCCAGCATGGCCGACGAGATCGGGATCTGGGTCATGGTCTGCACGCCGCCGGCGATCACCACGTCCTGCGTGCCGCTCATCACTGCCTGCGCGGCAAAGTGCACCGCCTGCTGCGACGAGCCGCACTGGCGGTCCACGGTCACGCCCGGCACCGTCAGCGGCAGGCCGGCCGCCAGCCACGCGCTGCGGGCGATATTGCCGGCCAGCGGGCCGATGGTGTCGACGCAGCCGAACACCACGTCGTCATAGTCCTCGGCGGGAATGCCGTTGCGGCGCACCAGCTCGGCCAGCACGAAGCCGCCGAGGTCGGCGCCGTGCATGTGCGACAGTCCGCCCTTGCGGCGCCCGGTGGGCGTGCGCAGGGCATCAACGATATAGGCGTCTTTCATGGTCTTGGTTCTCTTTGGATTCAGGCGAAGGTGGCGCCGGCGCCGATCTCATGCGCGCCGTCAAGGATGTGCGCGCCCATGCGCGCCTTGTGGAAGGCACGGTCGCCCCAGCTTCCCGCCAGGGCCCAGGCCCGCTTGGTGAAGATCTGCAGGTCCAGCTCCCAGGTGTAGCCCATTGCGCCATGCACCTGGATCGCCTGGCGCGCCGCGCTCCACGCGCAGCGCGCGGCGGCCACGCGGGCGTGCGAGACATGCAGGCCCGCATCGGGCAGGCCGTGCGCCAGCGCGGCGGCGGCGCGCAGCAGCACCGGCCGGGCGAACTCGAGCTGGATCGCCACGTCGGCCAGCAGGTGCTTGACCGCCTGGTAGGCGCCGATGGCCTTGCCGAACTGCTTGCGCTGCGCGCTGTAATCGATCGCCAGGTCCAGCATGCGCTGGGTCAGGCCCAGCTGCTGCGCGGCCACGCCAAGCGCGCCGCGGTTCAGCGCGCTGTTCCACAGGCCGCTGCCGGACGGGATCAGTTCGGACTCCGCGGCCGGCGTCCACGCCAGCTCAAACAAGCGGCGCGAAGGATCGAGCCCGGTGCGCGCCGTCAGCACGGCCTGGTCGGGCCGCAGCAGGTGCACGGCGCCTTCGTGCGCACACAGGATGGCGTCGGCGACATGGGCGTCGGCGACCAGCCGCTCTTGCGGATGCGCCACCGCCACGCGGGCATCGCCGGCGGCGATGCGCTCCAGCAGCGTGGCGCAGCGTTCGTGCGCCGAGGCGTTCGGCGCCGCCGCGAGCGCATCGCGCAGCAGCCCGGCCGCGACCAGCGCGGTGTCCAGCAAAGGCTCGGGCAGCGCAAAGTAGCCGCAGGCCTGCGCCAGCGGCGCCCATTCGACCTCGCCCAGCCCCAGTCCGCCCTGCTCCTGCGGCACCATCACCGCGGTCAGGCCCTGGTTGGCAAGCTGGCGCCACAGCGCGTCGGAGCGGCCGGACTCGGTGGCCCACAGCTCGCGCGTCAGTTCGGGCGTCATCTCGGTCATCAGGAAGCGCCGGATCGCCTCGGCAAACTGCTCCTGCTCTTCGGTCAATGCGAAATCCATGGTGTTTTCCCCGGGTGCCGTCATGCGCGCGGCATGCCGAGCAGGCGCTCGGCGACGATATTGCGCTGGATCTCGTTGGTGCCGGCATAGATCGGCCCGGCCTGCGAGAACAGGAAGCCGTCCAGCCAGTGGCCGAGCGAACCCGGCGGCTGGCCGTCGGGCGTGACCTCTGCCGACTGCCCCAGGATGGCCAGCGCGGTATCGTGCATATGGATGTCCAGCTCGGACCAGAACACCTTGTTCGTGCTCGACTCCGCGCCGATATGGCCGCCGCGCACCAGGCGGCTCGCGGTGGCGTAGGTGGACAGCGTGTAGGCCTCGGCGTCCATCCAGGCGCGCAGCACCGCCTCGCGCAGCGACGGGTCGCGGTCCGCCGCCTCGCGGTTGGCCTGGTACAGCCTGACCAGCGCGCGCGCGGTTTCCTGGAAGCGCGCCGGCGAGCGCAGCATCAGGCCGCGTTCGAAGCCGGCGGTGGCCATGGCCACCTGCCAGCCGGCGCCTTCTGCGGCCAGGCGGTTTTCCACCGGCACGCGCACGTCGTCGAAGAAGATCTCGGCAAAGCCGGTCTGGCCGTTGAGCTGGCGGATCGGGCGCACGGTGATGCCGGGCGTGTCCAGCGGCATCAGGATGAAGGTCAGGCCATGGTGTCGGGTCGAGGCCGGGTCAGTGCGGAACAGGCCGAACAGCCAGTCCGCCCACACCGCCCGCGTCGACCAGATCTTCTGGCCGTTGATCACATAGTCATCGCCCTGCCGGATCGCGCTGCAGCGGATCGCGGCCATGTCCGAGCCTGCGTTCGGCTCGGACCAGCCCTGCGCCCAGACATGTTCGCCCGAGGCCATGCGCGGCAGGAAGCGCGCCTTCTGCGCCTCGGTGCCGAATTCCATCAGCGTGGGCCCGAGCAGGAAGATGCCGTTCTGGTTGACGCGCATCGGCGCGCCGGCACGCCAGTACTCTTCCTCGAAGATCAGCCACTCGATCAGGTCGCAGCCGCGCCCGCCCAGCTCGGCCGGCCACGTGACCATGCTCCAGTGGCCCTGGTTGAGCGTGGCCTCCCACGCGCGGTGCTGGGCGAAGCCCGCTTCGGTATCGAAGCTCGCCAGCGGCGTGCGCGGCACGTGCGCGGCCATCCAGTCGCGCACCTCGGCGCGGAAGGCACGCTGGGCGTCGGTGTATTCAAGCTGCATCGCGCTCTCCCTGCGCAAAGCGGGCTTCGCGGCCTTCGACAAAGGCGGCGCGCGCCTCGCCGGAATCGGCGCTCATGTAGGCCTGCAGCGTGAAGCCCTGTTCCCAGCGGTATTTGTCCTCCAGGTTGCCGTCTTCCACGCCGTTGAGCGCTTCCTTGGCCAGCTGCAGCATGGCCGGGCTCTTGGCGGCGATCTGGCGGGCCAGCGTCATGGCGGCCTCGCGCAACTCTGCGCGCGGCACCACGCGCTCGACCGCGCCCAGCCGGTACGCCTCGGCGGCATCGATCATCTCGCCGGTGAAGTACATCGCCCTGACCTTCTGCACGCCGAACATGCGCTGCAGGTGGGCGCCGCCGCCCATGGCGCCGCGGTCGATCTCCGGCACGCCAAAGCGCGCACAATCTGCGGCCACGATGATGTCGGCCGCGCCGCAGATGCCGATGCCGCCGCCCAGCACGAAGCCGTGCACGGCCACGATGACCGGCTTGGGATTGCGGTGCACGGCGCGGAAGGTGGCGTAGTTGCCGGCGTTGACATCGACGATGCGCTGCGGGTGCGCGGCCAGCTCCTTGATGTCGACGCCGGCGCAGAAGCCGCGGCCTTCGCCGCGCAGCACGATCACGCGCACGGCGGAATCGGTGCCCAGCTGGTCGATCGCGGCGGCCAGCGCATGCCAGCCGGCGCAGTCGAGCGCATTGACTGGCGCATGGTCGATCACCAGTTCGGCGATGCCGTCGGCAGTGTCGATGCGGAACGGCCCGGTCTTTTTGTTCGTTTGCATGGTTTCCTCTGTCTGTGGGTCAGGCCGCTGCAGCCAGTCCGGCGCCAGCCAGCGCCGCAAGGCGCGCCTGTGCCTGCGCGGCCATGCCGGCCACGATCTGCTCGCAGGATTCGATGGCCCGGATCGCCGCTGCCGCCTGGCCGCTGGGCAGCACGCCTTCATCGGGGCATCCCTCCACCATCGCGCGCTGGATCAGCACCGGCGCGTTGGCGGCCATCAGGGTCTGGGCGGCGCTGTAGTCCTGCTCGCGCATCGCGCGCCAGGCGGTGGCCAGCATCTGCGCGCTGCGCATGCCGGTACGTGCCTGCCATTTGCGCGCGGCCGCCAGCGCCAGCCAGGTGCGCCGCAGCGGACCGGCCTTCTCCAGCGCCAGCAGCAGGTCGTTGTCGATCATTCGCTGCGGCAGGCCGTCGATGGCCAGCGATACGCGGATGCTGGCCGGGTCGCGCACCTTGACGTAGCGCTCAAGCGTTGGCGCCGGCACCGGCGATTCGGCCGACATCAGGAAGCGCGTGCCCATGGCCACGCCGGCCGCGCCGTAGGCCAGCGCCGCGGCCAGTCCGCGGCCGTCGAAGAAGCCGCCGGCGGCCACCACCGGCACGCTCACGCTGTCCAGCACCTGCGGCAGCAGCAGCGTGGTCGGTGTGCCGCCGGTATGGCCGCCGCCCTCGCCGCCCTGCACGGTGACCACGTCCGCGCCCAGTTCCACGGCCTTGGCCGCATGCTTGGCCGCGCCCACGGTCGGCATGCAGACCACGCCAGCCGCCTTGAGCTTGCCGATCATCTTTGCGTCCGGGCCGCGCCCGTAGCTGACCGCGCGCAGCCGGTGGCGGATCGCCATCTCGATCACTTCTTCCGCGTTGGGCTGGAACATGTGGAAGTTGATGCCGAAGGGCCGGTCGCTGAGCGCCTTCACGCGCAGGATCTCGCGCTCGACCTCGCCGGGCGCAATGGTGGCGCCGGCCAGGAAGCCGAAGGCCCCGGCATTGCCGCTGGCCGCGACCAGCTTCGCATCCGCCACCCAGCCCATCGCCGTCTGCACGATGGGGTAGCGGCAGCCCAGCAGGTCGCACAGCACGGTGTGCAGGCTCGCGGTGCTCATGCCTTGTCCTCGCCGGTGCGTTGCGAAGCGGCCATGGCGCGCGCGTCATAGCCGCCGAGCTTGTCGCCGCTGACCAGTTCGTTGTGCGCATGGGCGAAGTGGTGCCAGGCAAAGACGGCATCCATCGCGGTGCGCTTGCCCTGCAGGTCTTCCACATGGTTGACCGCCTGCTTGGTCAGCGTCAGGCCCAGCCGCGGCATCTGCGCGACCTTGGCGGCCATGCCGTAGGCGGTGTCTTCCAGCGCGCCGCGCGGCACCACGCGGTTGACCATGCCCATGCGCTCGGCGCGTTCGGCACCCATGCGCTCGCCCAGGAACAGGAACTCCTTGGCGATGCGCGGATGGAGCTCGTAGGGATGGGCGAAGTACTCGACGCCGGGAATGCCCATGCGCACCACTGGATCAGCAAAGAAAGCATCGTCCGACGCCACGATCAGGTCGCACACCCACGCCAGCATCAGCCCGCCGGCGATGCAGGCGCCATGCACCATGGCGATGGTCGGCTTGGGCAGCTCGCGCCAGCGCCGGCACATGCCCAGGTAGACCTCCTGCTCGCGGGCATAGAGGAACTCGCCGCCCGGCTTGTTGACATGGTCATACCAGAGCGAGGCGCGCTCGAAAGTTTCATTGATGTCGCGCCCGGGCGTGCCGATGTCGTGCCCGGCCGAAAAATGCTTGCCGGCGCCGCGCAGCACGATCACCTTGACCGCGTCGTCCGCGGCGGCGCGCCGGTAGGCCTCGTCCAGCGCGTAGGTCATCTTTGAGTTCTGCGCGTTGTGGAACTGCGGCCGGTTCATGGTCACGGTGGCAATGCCGTCCGCGACCTGGTAGAGCACCTCGGCATTGGGGCCAAGGCTGATGGCTTCGGTAGCTGGCGTTGTCATGTCGGCCTCACACGCGTCCGGAAGGATTGCCGCGCACGATGGCCGCGCGCAGGTTGTGCGGATCAAGCTGGGTGATCAGCCGCAGCTCTTCCGGTGTCGGCGGCGCCGTCTCCGGCAGGGCCTCGCCGGGCGTGTTCGCCAGCGCAAAGCCGGTGGCCGCCTGTACCTGGTCGAAGCTCGCCCCCGGGTGCAGCGAGCGCACGCGGATGGCATGGTCAGCCCCCCTGAAATCCATCACGCACAGGTCGGTGACAATCACGCGCAGGTCAACGAAGCTGCGCATGCCCTCCAGCCGGCGGGCCGGGTTGTAGCCGGCGCTGCAGACCATGTCGACTTCACCGGCGACGAACGCGCGCGTGCTGTGCGCCGGCACGAAGAAGGAGTTGGCGTGGTGGATGCTATTGCCGGGAAAGCCGCGCGCGCCCAGCAGCTGGGTCTTGGGCTGCGCATGCGTGCCGCCCAGGCAGGAGATATTGGCCTGGCCGAAGCGGTCGATCTGCGTCGGCATCACCAGCGCGTGGCGCCGCCCGCCCCACAGGCAGTCGAACACGCGCGAATAGCCCATCCAGCCGCTGGCGCGCACCTTGTAGCCGGGCTCGCGCGGGCCCAGCGGCACCGGCGTTTCCACCAGGTAGGCCTCGCCGTCGGTCAGCAGCAGGCCCGGGTTGTGCGCAAGCCGCGCCAGGCCGGCGGCGATGCGCGGGCCGGTGCCGATGCCGGTGGCCAGCACCTCGCCGTCGTCGCGCCATGCGCGGGCGGCGGCGGCAATCATCAGCTCGGCGCGGGTGAATTCATAAGTGGCGCTCACGGTCGCTCCTTGGGTTGGCGGGTTCAAAGTACCGGCAGCGGCAGGTCGTGCACATGGCCGAGGCCGCTGATGCGCTCCAGGTAGGCCGCTTCGCTCGCGCCCACCACCTCGTCGCGCCAGATGCGGAAGCCGTCCTCGGCCTCGGCGCTGGCGCAGTACGCCTTCAGCGCAGGCAGGTCCCAGCCGTAGGCCGGCGCACAGGAAGTGGGATGGGCGCCGCCGGGTGCGTGCACCACGCCGCTTACCAGCGAGCGCTCGAAGGCGTTGTTGCGCGCGCGCGCCAGGTCTTCATCCTCGAGGCGCGGGTGCAGTGTTTCGCAGCTCACATAGCAGCGGTGCGCGGCGCGTGCGAACCATTCATCGAAGAACGGATCGGGGCCGTCGATGCGGGTGTTGCCGAGCACATCGCTGTCGTTCACGTGCAGCAGCGCGGCATCGAGCGCGATCGCCGGCATCGCCACCAGCACTTCGCCGTCGGCATAGGGCGATCGCACCGTCTTCAGCTGGGGGTTCTTGTCCAGCACGTCGGTGCCCAGCGCGGCGCGCGTCGGCAGGAACGGCAGGCGCGCGGCCGCGGCGCGCAGGCCCAGCTGCAGCATGCCTTCGTCCAGCTCAGTCACCTCCAGCACGCCGCGCTCGCGCGCCTGGCGGAAGTAGGGCTCGAGCGGAATCACGTCGAGCGAGACAAAGCCGAACACCAGCCGGCGCACCTTGCCGGCCGCGCACAGCATGCCCACCTCGGGGCCGCCGTAGGCGACCACGGTCAGGTCCTTCAGCGGCGAGCGCAGGATTTCGCGCACCAGCGCCATCGGCTTGCGGCGCGGGCCCCAGCCGCCGATGCCGATGGTCATGCCATCGGCGAGCTGGCCGACCACGTCGGCCGCGCTCATGGTCTTGTCGATTGTCTTGGTCATGGTGTGTTTAGCGGTATCCGATGCTGAAGTCGTGTCCCCACAGGCTGACGCGCGTGGCCTCGTAGGCGGCGTGGTGGCTCCAGTCCACCTCCAGGCCGCCGTGGCCGAACTCGAGGTCAAAGCCGCCGGGGGTCTTCATGTAGAAGGAAGTCATGCGGTCATTGCAGTGCTGGCCCAGCGTGGCCGAGAGCTTCACGCCGTGCTGCTGCACGCGGTCCAGCGCGCGGCCCACCTCGGCCATGTCCGGAACCTCGGCCATCACGTGGATGCAGCCCGCTTCCGACGGCATCTCGAAGATCGCCAGGCTGTGGTGGCGGGCGTTGCCGCAATGCAGGAAGTGGATGCGCTTTTCCGGTTCGGCCGGGTCGTTGGTAAAGCGCACGCGGAAGATGTCGGACAAACCGAAACCCATCACCTCGCACAGGAAGGCATAGGTCTCGTCGAAGGCCGGCGCGGGCAGCACCGCATGGCCCGCCCCCATCGGGTCCGTGATGAAGCGCGGCACGCCCACCGGCGAGATAAAGCGCAGGAAGTCCGAGCGCATGCCCCAGGAGATCTCATGGCGGTTGCCCGAGGGATCGGCAAACCAGGCCATGGCCTGCACGCGGCGCTGTGCCAGTTCCGCGGCGCTGGCGTGCACGACCTCAACGTTCGCCTGGCGCAGCGTGTCAAGCGCGTAGCGGTAGGCCGGTTCGTCGGCCAGCTCCCAGCCCGATGCCAGGTAGCGGTCGCGCGCGCCCGGCACCACCAGGTAGCGGTAGTCGCGCTCATCCATCTTCACGTACAGCGCACCGCCGGGGGCGCCGGAACAGGTCATGCCCAGCACCTGTTCGGCATAGTGCCGCCATTGCCCCAGGTCGGTGGACTCGACCACGATGTAGCCAAGCGCACGGATATCCAACATGCCGGTCTCCTCAGGTTCGTTGCCACTGCTGGCTGATGGGACCATTCTTCCGTGCGCTGCAGCCCGGCACATCGTCCAGTGGGACTAGCCGGTCCGGCGCTGGCGTCAGCCCGCTGCCGGGCGCACGAGGTACTGGCTGGTGGGGATCACGTCGATCTTGTCGAAGTCGATGAAGCGCTGGCAGCTTTCCATCATGGCCTGCAGGTTGCGCTGGAACTTGTCTTCGTCGCCGGCCGCGTCGAAGAACGCCTGCGGGTCGGTCATCGCCGCATCGGGGAAGCCCTCTTCGACAATGGCGTCGTAGTGCGGCGCGGCGTAGGTGAGCGGCCGCACCACCACGTTCTGCACGTAGAGGAAGTTGTCCTGGGTCTCGACCGCCACCGGCGTGTGGTGGTTGTGCCAGAGGTCCAGCCAGGCCTGCGGCGTAAGCCGGGGCGGCCGGGTAAGGAAGGCAAGCTGCGCGAAGCCGGGCGTGCGTTCGCCCGGCGCGGCCGGGAAACGTGTATTGCGGATGGGCTGGGACTCCGTCACAAGGTAGCCGGCCATGCGGCCCACGGCGGTCGCGATCGCCTGGTCGAACGGCTGCCGCAGGCGGTCGATGGCGCTGTCCATCCAGACCGAGACCAGCCCTTCCATCTGCGGGCGGGTATTCGCCTGGCGCAGGCCCGCGGCCGGCAACACCGCGTCATCGGCCACGTTCACCTGCAGTCCGCGCGCGCCCAGCGCCAATAGCTTGTCCGCAAGCGTCGTGCGCAGCCGGCGCGCGAACTCCCCCGGCTCGGTCTGAGAATCGCGCCAGACGATATAGATGACTTTTTCCATGCTCCACGCTCCCTGGTACAGGTGCCGGCCGGGGCCGGACAGGTTGATGCGTGCGCGGAACAGGACCAAGCGCGGACAGCACGCGTCGCTGCGTCCGTCTGAGGTGCCATCCGTGTGCCGCGCCCGCTTGTCGGATGCATGCTAGGGGCGCGGATGGCGGGACTCATCCTCCATTCGGACTAGGAGGACCGGTCATCGGGCCACAAGGGAGTCACGCGTGCCCTGGAACACGCGTGCGTGGATCAAGCCCTGGCGCTCAGCCGAGCGTCACCACACTGCTCAGCAGCATGCGCACCAGCGTGGCCTGCCGCGTGACCCCGGTCTTGGAGAAGATCGCGCGCAAGTGGGCGCGCGCCGTGTTCTTGCTGGTGCCCAGCGCCTCGGCGGCTTCGTCGAGCGTCATGCCGTCGGCAAGCACCAGCGCCAGCGCGGTTTCGGCGGGCGTGAGGTCGAACAGCTTGCGCACCACCTCGTGCGAGGCGCGCGACTTGCGCTCCGGATCGCGGATAAAGACCGCGCAGGCCGGGCGATGTCGGTGGTCTTCGGACCATTCGCTGAGCGGAATGGTGCGGATCAGCACGCCCAGCTTGCCGCGCCCCGAGGGGCGGGTGATCGACATGGCTTCGGCCAGCGCCGGCGCGCTGCCGTGGTGCCCCATCTGGGCGCGGCGCAGCAGGTACTGGAACTTGCGGCTTTCCTGTGCGTAGGCGATCTCGAAGTTGCCCCCATTGAGGCGGATGCCGTCGTTCTCCGCCAGGATCTCGTCGGCTTCCGCATTCTTCTTCAGGATTGCGCCGGCTGCGTCGAGGATGACCATGCCCACCAGCATGCGGTCGATCGCGCCCGCATAGAGGCTGCGTTCCGATTCGACCACATCCAGCCTGGAATGCAGCCGGACCGCGCGCCTCAGGTGCGGCAGGATGGTGGCGCACGCCGCCTTGTCCACCTCGGAGAAGTCCTGCGCGTCGTGCTGGCGGCAGACGCGCAGCCGGCACTCGACCCCGTCTTCGGTGCGGATATCGGCGCCCAGCAGGTAGCGCACGCCAAGCGGCTGCAGGAACTGACGGTAGATCTCGCTGCGGCACCAGTTGCCGGCGCCCATCGCTTCGTCGACCGTCACGGCCCGGTCGGTGGGCAGGTTGATAAAGGGATCGATGGCGTAGTAGTAGGTGTTGTACGACGCCTCGGCCTCCAGCGAAGTGCCGTGCTGCGACGCGTGCACCGCGATGCCACTGCGGTCGCTCGCGGGCGAGCGCAGGATGAAGCTCACATAGCTGGCACCAAGTTGCTTGCGCAGCATTTCCAGCGCGCGGCCCCAGGGCACGGGTTCCATCGGCCCTTCGTAGACCGCCGCCAGCAGCGCGCTGAAATGCGGCAGGCTCAGTCCGGACTGCGCAAACCAGGGCGACGCCACCCCTTGCGCCTCAACGGTCGCCATCAACATTGTCTGTCTCCTGTTTCCCCACCCCATGCGGGGACTGGCCGGTGCTCTGCGGCACCTGGGCAGCGCAGATTATAGGGAGGCTGCCTGCCGATGTCCGGCGCGCGGCGCCCTTGTTCGCCCTGGTTTGCGCCATCTAAGTGTTTTCCCTGACCTGCAATCGGACGATGCCGGTCCCGCCTGCCGCCGATCAAATGGCCGCACACCACAGTGCAACCGAAGGAGAACGACTCAGATGGATTTCACCGACAAGACCGTGCTGGTCACCGGCGGCGGCGCCGGCATCGGGCTCGCCACCGCGCAAGCCTTCCTGGAACAGGGTGCGCGCGTGGCGCTGATCGAGATCGACGCACAGCGCGCCGAGCAGGCCCGGGCGCTGCTGGGCAAGACCGGCGCGGAAGTGCTGGTGGTACAGGGCGATGCCACCGATGCCGGCACCGTGCGCGAACTGGCTGCGCAGGTCGAACAGCGTTTCGGGGTGCTGGACGTGCTGGTCAACAACGTCGGCGATTTCCTGCGCATCGCCAAGCCGTTCGAGCACTATGCCGACGACGAGATCGCCAGCCTCTACGCCGCCAACCTCGGCCACGTCTTCACCGTCACGCGCGCCATGCTGCCGCTGCTGCGGCGCAGTGCCGCCGGCAGCATCGTCACGGTGTCGTCGATCGAGGCCTTCCGCGGCATTCCGTACTGCAGCGTCTACGGCGCCTTCAAGGCCGCCATCACCGGCTTCACGCAGAGCCTGGCGCTGGAGCTGGCGCCGGCGGGCATCCGCGTCAACCTGATCGCCCCCGAGACCACCGAAACGCCGCAGGTTCCGGTGTCGCAGATGGTCGCTGCGGAACACCAGCACCATATCCCGCGCTGGATTCCGCTGGGCCGCTTCGGCACGCCGCGCGACATTGCCGACGGCATCCTGTTCCTGGCCAGCGCGCGCGCGGCCTGGATCACCGGCACGGCGCTGCATGTCAATGGCGGCGCGCTGGCCGCGGCCGGCTGGTATCGCGACCCCAAGGGCGCGTGGACCAACATGCCGGTCATCGGCGGCAACGGCATGAACCTCTGATGGCCGCGCACCGCGGCCACACCACCCCACCAAGGAGACAAGCATGAAGATACTGATCGTCGGCGGCACTGGCATGATCGGCGGCCACGCGGCCCTGCACCTGCGCAGCTGCGGGCACGAGGTCACCATCGCGGGGCGCAACCGCCCCGCGCCCGGCACGGCGCTGGGCGGGCTGGACTTCCTGCGCTGCGACTACATCGCCAACGACGTGCCGGCCGCGCAGCTCGGCACCTTCGACGCGCTGGTCTTCGCCGCCGGCAACGATGTGCGCCACGTGCCGCCCGGCGGCGACGAAGCCGCGCACTGGGAGCGCGCCAACATCGAGGGCGTGCCGCGTTTCCTGCGCGCGGCGCGCGCTGCCGGGATCCGGGTCGCCGTCTACGTCGGCAGCTTCTACCCGCAGGCGCAGCCGCAGCTGGCCGAGGACAACGCCTATATCCGCTCGCGCAAGCTGGCCGACGAAGGCGTGCGCGCGCTGGCCACCGATGCCTTCCGCGTGAGCAGCGTGAACGCGCCGTTCGTCGTGGGCACGGTGCCGGGCCTGATGGTCCCGATGTTCAAGGCCTATACCGACTACGCCCGCGGCAACTTTGCGCCGATGCCGGATTTCGCGCCGCCCGGCGGCGTCAACTTCATCTCGGCCACTTCGCTCTCGGAAGCGATCGAAGGCGCCCTGCTGCGCGGTGAAAACGGCAAGGCTTACCTGGTAGGTGACGAGAACCTGTCGTTTCAGGACTATTTCGGTGCCTTCTTCCGCGACGCTGGCCGCCCGGTGCCGCCTGTCATCGACCAGGAGCATCCGTTGCTGCCGGACTCGGCCATCTGCTTCGGCCGGGGCAACACGCTCTACTACGAGCCGGATGCGGCCGAGACCGCCCTGCTCGGCTATCGCCGCCGCGACATCCTGCGCACGGTCGGCGAGATCGTGACGCAGTACAGCTAGCCTGGCGCTGCGGCGGCCTGCTTGCGCGGGCCGCCGCAGCGGGCCTTACAGCCCCGAGATCAACTGCGCGTTATCGATGCGCAATTCCGCGCCATTGATAAAGCGCGACGCGTCCGAAGCCAGGAACAGGACCAGGTTGGCCACATCCTCCGGCTGGCACATGCGTGCCATCGGGTCCGTACCGATACCAAGCGTGGCCGGATCCAGGTCCGGCACCAGCGCCTGCGTCATCGGCGTCCAGACGCCATCGGGATGGATCGAGTTGCAACGGATCCGGTAGCCATTCTGCTTGCAGTGCACGGCCACGCTGCGCGTCAGCGCGGTAACGGCGCCCTTGGCGCCGCTGTACGCGCACATCATCGGCAGCCCGCCCAGCGCCGCCACCGACGACATCACCACGATGGAGCCCCCGGCGGGGTTGCCCTTCATCGCCTGCACACCGAACCTGCAGCCCAGGAAATAGCCGTCGGCATTGACCCGCATGACCTGCCGCCAGCTGTCGAGCGAGGTTTCCTCGATCGACCCGAGCGGACAGATGGCCGCGTTGTTGACCAGCACGTCGAGCCGGCCGAAGCGGTCCTGCGTGGCGGCCATGGCCTTGCGCCAGTCCTCCTCGCTGGCAATGTCGTGGCGCACGAACATGGCCGCATCCCCGATCTCGCGGGCCAGTGCCTGCCCGCCCTCCTGGTTGACATCGCCGATGACCACGCGCGCGCCTTCGGCCGCCAGCAGCAGCGCATCGGCGCGCCCTACCCCGCTGGCCGCGCCGGTGACCAGCGCAACCTTGTCCCTGACTTGATTCATTGCTTATCTCCTTGGGTTGCCGGCTTCAGCCGGCTTCGGGAATCCTGCCGGCCAGCACGGCCTGCAGCGCGGCTTCGCCATACACCGCAGCCACGGTTTCATCGAGGATGGGATTGCCGCGCAGTTCGCTGCCGCCGTCCACGGCGATGCTCTGTCCGGTCACCCAGCCCGATTCCGGTCCTGCCAGGTAGCGCACCGCGCTGGCAATGTCGTCCGGTTCGCCGGCGCGGCCCAGCGGCATCTGCGCGACGAACTTGTCGAGGATGGCCGGGTTGTCGAACATCGGCCCGGTCGCGCCGGAGCGGGTGAGTCCCGGCCGCACCGCATTGACGCGGATGCCGCATCCCGCCAGCTCCTCGGCCGCGGCGCGCACGAACGCTTCCAGCCCCGCCTTGGCGGCGCAGTACGCCGACAGCCAGCGGCAGGTCATGCGCGCCGCGTTCGACGAGATGCAGACGATGGCGCCGCCATGCGGTGCCATCAGCGGCGACGCGTGGCGCACCGCCAGGAATGCGCTGGCGATGTTC
Source organism: Cupriavidus sp. FW305-46 (assembly GCF_058787075.1). NCBI lineage: Bacteria > Pseudomonadati > Pseudomonadota > Betaproteobacteria > Burkholderiales > Burkholderiaceae > Cupriavidus > Cupriavidus sp. FW305-46. The sequence continues at coordinate 40,741 of NZ_JBYSZI010000041.1, read as the reverse complement.
AGCTCCAGCTCCGCCATCAGCGAGGCCGCGTCATGCATCAGCAGCGGACGGAAACCGCCCCCGCCAACGGTCGCGACCACGATATCGAGGCGCTGCTGCAGCTCCCAGGCCTGCTGCAGCGCGGCCTGGACGTCATCCTCGCGGCAAGCGTCGCCGACGCTGATTGCCACGGTGGCGCGGGCCACCTGCGCGCACAGGCTGCGCCGTGCCGCTTCCAGCGCTTCGCGCCGCCGCCCCATGAGGACCACCGTCGCGCCGTCGCGCAGCAGCGCCAGCGCGCTGGCCGCACCGATGCCGCCGGCGCCGCCGGTGACGAGGGCGGTCTTGCCTTCCAGTACACGGGTCGTCGTCATCATGCCCCCCGCAGCGGCAGGTCCTGCGTCCAGTCCACCACCAGCTCGCGCGCGGCAATGCGCCACTGGCCGCCGCGCCGCACGAAGCGGTCCTGGTAGCGGATGCCCCAGTCCAGCTTGCGCGGCACGCCGTCCTGTTCGTACAGGTGGTTGGCCACGCAATAGGTTTCGCCGGTCGCGGTATCGCCATCGACGTCGACCAGTTGCTGGTGCACGTGATGCTGCGTGGCGCTGTACTGGCCGAGCGATGCCATGCCGTCAGCAATCGCCTGCGCTCCCTCCATGCGGAAGCCCGGCCCGCTCAGCCATGCATCCGCCGTGAACAGCGCCGCCAGTTTCGGGAAATCGCGCCGGTCCACCGCCTGCGCATAGCGGCAGGTCAGGGCATGGATGGCTTCCTTGCACTCCAGTTCAGACATGGCCAGTCTCACTCCTTGTTGTGACCGCCAGCGCCGCGATATGCAGCGCGGGCAGTCGTTGGGATGGGGACTATCGTCGGCCTTGCCGCGCCGGGGGCCATCGTCCGCGTGGAGTATCCGGACCGGATACCGCTTAGTCCGAACGAAGGATGTAGCGACGCCGCGCCCGCCCCAAGCTTCAATGACATCAATGACACAGGAGACACACATGAAGCAGGCGGAACAGGCCATCGTCGCCGTCGTCACGGGCGGCTCGCGCGGTGCCGGCAAGGGCATCGCGCTGGCGCTCGGTGCGGCGGGCGCTACGGTGTACGTGACCGGACGCACCGAGGAGGAAGGCAGCGCGCCGCTGCCCGGCACCATCCACGCCACGGCACGCGAGATCGATGCGCTGGGCGGGCGCGGCATCGCGGTCGCGTGCGATCATCGCGACGATGAGCAGGTGGCGCGTCTGTTCGCGCGTGTGCGCGAGGAATCCGGTCGGATCGACATCCTGGTCAACAATGCGACCTTCCTGCACGATGAACTCATCATGCCGGGGCCGTTCTGGCAGAAGCCGCTGGAGATGGCCGGCATCTTCGACGTGGGCCTGCGCTCAGGCTACGTCGCCAGCTGGCATGCCGCGCCCATCATGGCCGCGCAGGGCCGCGGGCTGATCGTGTTCACCTCGTCATTTGGCGCCAACTGCTATATGCACGGTCCGGCCTACGGCGCGCAGAAGGCGGGCATCGACAAGTTCGCGCATGACATGGCGGTCGACCTGCGGCCCTATGGCGTGGCGGCGGTGTCGCTGTGGATGGGGCCGCTGCGCACGGCGCGCACGCTGCGGGTATGGGAGAAGCATCCGGACAAGTACGCGGGCTTCGCGCCGGTGGCGGAGACGCCGGAGTTCACCGGGCGGATTATCGATGCGCTGTATCGCGACCCCGCGCTGATGGATAAATCCGGTCGCGTGCTGATCGGCGCCGAGGCGGCGCTGGCCTATGGCATCGTCGATGCCGAGGGGGTGCAGCCGCCGTCGTACCGGCAGGCACTGGGCGGGCCTCCGCCGGTGCATCCGGCGATTGTGGAATAGGGTTGGACTAGCCATCACCCTTCGCATACGCTCCCCTCTCCCGCAAGCGGGAGAGGGGAGCAAACAAGCGCGGCCTTCTACCCTCCCTGTGACAACAACCCCGTCGTAAACACCGTCGACCGGATCATCCACGCCCCATCAACCCGCACATACTCATCCGCATAGCGCCCGGTCAGGAACGTACGCGAGCCACTGGCATCATCCAGCGCCAGGTAGGCCAGATCCCAGCTACCCTGCGCCGTGCTGTCATTCAGCACACGGATATCCGCCTGCCCCGCAAAATGCATCTCCCGCAGCGTTGGCCGGCACGCCAGCTCCGCAAAGCACTGCACCAGCGCCTCGCGCCCGGCAAAGCTGCCGATCCGGTCATAGTGGATATGCGCGTTGTCCGGCACGAAGCAGGCGCGCATCGCGTCAGGGTCCTTGTCATCGCAAGCGCGCAGGTAGCGCAGCTTGAGCGCGCGGATCGCCTCCGCGGCTTCCAGCCGCGCGACACGGTCGGCAATGGCGGCAATGTCGGTCATGATCGGTTCCTTGTTCATCAGGCTTCGCGCAACTGGTACTTCAACACCTTGCCTGCCGCGCTGACCGGCAGCGACGTCACGAACAGCACCTCGCGCGGCACCTTGTAGTTGGCCATGTGCCGGCGCGCCCAGGCGATCAGGGTTTCGGCGTCCACGCGCGCGCCGTGGCGCAGCACCACGTAGGCACGCCCCACTTCACCGAGCCGCTCGTGCGGCATGCCCACCACCGCCACCTGGGCCACGGCCGGATGCGCCACCAGCAGCTTTTCCACCTCCGCCGGATAGCAGTTGAAGCCGCCCACGATAAACATGTCCTTGATGCGGTCGGTGATGCGCAGGTAGCCGCGCGCATCGAGCGTGCCGACATCGCCGGTATGCAGCCAGCCGTCGCTGTCGATGGCTTCGGCGGTGGCTTCGGGCAAGCCGAAGTAGCCCTGCATCACGTTGTAGCCCCGCACCAGCACCTCGCCCGGCTCGCCGGTGGCGACCGGCTGCCCCTGCCCATCGATGCAGCGGATCTCGATGCCCGGCATGGCGCGGCCGGAGGTGGCGGCGACGGTTTCGGCGTCGTCGCCGGCGCGGGTCAGCGTGGCAAAGCCGCACGACTCGGTCAGGCCGTAGCCGGTGATGATGGTGTCGAAGCCCAGTTCGTCGCGCATGCGCTGGATCAGCGCGGGCGCGATCGCCGAGGCGCCGGTCACCGCGACACGCAGCGACGACAGGTCGAACTCACGCAGGCGCGGCGCGTTGAGCAGGGTCTGGTAGAGCGTCGGCGGCCCGGGCAGCACCGTGATGCGTTCGTTCTCCACGCGCGTCATCACGGCCTCGGCGTCGAACACCAGGTGGGGCAGCACCGTGGCGCCGCGCGACAGCGCGGCAAGCCAGCCGGCCTTGTAGCCGAAGGTATGGAAGAACGGATTGACGATCAGGTAGCGGTCGCCCGCCCGCACGCCGGTGATGGCTGCCCAGCCGTCGATCGCGCGCAGGTTCTGTGCGTGGGCGGTCATCACCCCCTTGGGACGCCCGGTGGTGCCCGAGGTGAACATGATGTCCATCAGCGTGTCGCCGCGCACGCCGGCCTCGCGACTGGCGAACGCCGCCATGTCCGCCTGTGGCGCCAGCGCGAGGAAGGCTTCCCAGGCCAGCTCGTCGGGGCCGGGCGTCCGGCCCTGCCCGGGGCGCAGGATCACCAGCCGCTCCAGCGTGGCGGGGCGGTGTGGCGCCAGCATCTGCGGATAGCTTTCGCCGAGGAAAGCGTCGACGCAGAACAGCAGGCGCGCGCCGCTGTCGGCCAGCACGGCGCCGGCCTCGGCCCCCTTCATGCGCGTGTTGAGCGGCACCAGCGCCGCGCCTATGCTGTGCGTGGCCAGCGCCGCGATGATCCATTCGGAGAAGTTCGGCGCCCAGACGGCAACCCGGTCGCCGGGCTGCACGCCCAGCGCCATCAGCGCCCGGGCCGCCTGTATCCGGCTGGCGTCGAGCGCGGCGTAGGTGAGGCGCAACCCGTCTTCCTGGATGGCGATGCGCTCGCCGTGGCGCCTGGCCGCGCGCCGCACCAGCTCGGGAATGGTCGCGGCAATGTCGTCGTTGGCGGCGGCGAGGTCGAGGTCGAGGCCGGCCGGTGCCGCAATGGCGTCGATGATGTCAGATGGGGTCATGTCAATCCGGGAACTTCAGGTGGATTTCGGCGCTGGACGGGCGGGCCTGGCAAGCCAGGGTCCAGCCCGCCTCCAGGTCGGCGCGGTCGAGCACATGGTTCTCGCCGAGCGTCACGTCGCCCTGCGTCACCTGGCACATGCAGGCGCCGCACAGCCCGGCGCGGCAGGAATTGGGCGCGGCCACGCCGGCGCGCTGCAGGGCATCGAGCACGGTTTCGTCCGGCGCCACGCCGACGTGGTGGGTCTCGCCGTCGAGCTGCACGGTCAGCGCGGCACCGCGCATCGCGGGCGCGGGCGATGCCGGGGCGGTGTCCCCCGCGCTGGCGGTCCCGCTTGCCGGTGCCTTGGCCGCCGGCACATCGGGCAAGGACACGAAGCGCTCGACATGCAGTTGCCCGCGCGGCACTCCCAGTGCCTGCAGCGCGGCCTGGGCGCCGTCCATGAACGGGCCGGGCCCGCACACAAAGCATTGCGCCATGCTCCACGGCCGCACCAGTTCCTCGATCTGGCGCTGCGTGGGCGGCCCCTGCACACTGTCCAACCAGTGGATCACGCGCAGCCGGCCGGGGTGGCTTCGTGCCAGTTCCGCAAGCGCCTCGCGGAAGATGATGGAGCGCTCGTCGCGGTTGGCATAGACCAGCGTGACCGCGCCGCGCCCGTGGCGCAGCGCCGCCTTGGCGATCGACAGCACCGGGGTGATGCCGCTGCCGCCGGCCAGCAGCAGGAAATCGCCATGCAGCGCGGGCGGGGTGAACACCCCGGCGGGCGGCATCACCTCGACCGTATCGCCCGCGCCCAGATGGTCGCAGATCCAGTTGGACACGCGCCCGCTCTGCACGCGCTTGATCGTCACGCGCAGCGCGTTGTCCACCTCAGGCGTGCTCGACAGCGAATAGCAGCGCTGCAGCGGCACGCCGTCGACGGGCACGCGCAGGGTCAGGAACTGCCCGGGACGGTAGGCAAACGCATCGCGCAGGCCGTCCGGCAGCGCGAATACCAGCGAATGCGCCTGGTCCGTTTCCGTGACGACTTCGGCGATCTGCAGCCGGTGGAATTGCACTGGCGCCATGATGTCCTTCTTCTGCTTGGGGCGGGGTCAGGCCACGCCCATGATGGTCTGCGCGTTGTCGATGCGCAGTTCCGCACCGTTGACAAAGCGCGATTCGTCGGAGGCCAGGAACAGCACCAGGTTGGCCACGTCGCGCGGATGGCACATGCGCTGCATCGGCTCGGCGCCGCCCACCTCCTCCGGCAGGGCCGTGGCGCCGCCCGGCAGGAAGGCCGCGGTCATCGGCGTAAGGATGCCGTCCGGGTGGATCGAGTTGCAGCGGATCCGGTAGCCGCTCTGCTTGCAGTGCCCCGCCACCGCACGCGTGAGCGCGGCCACCGCGCCCTTGCTGGCGCTGTAGGCGCAGAACGCGCCCATGCCGCCCAGCGCCGCCACCGACGACATGTTGACGATGCTGCCGCCGCCCGCCTTCATCGCGGCCACGCCGTACTTGCAGCCGAGGAAGTAGCCGTCGGCGTTGATGCGCATCACGCGCTGCCATTGCTCCAGCGTGGCGTCCTCGACCGAACCCAGCAACAGGATGGCGGCATTGTTGACCAGCACGCTGGGCGCGCCGAACTGCTTTTCGGTGCGCGCCATCACCTGCTGCCAGCCGGCTTCGCTGGCGATGTCATGCGGCACGAACAGTGCGGTTTCACCGATCTCGCGCGCCAGGGCATGGCCCGCTTCCTCGTTGAGGTCGGTCAGCACCACGCGCGCGCCCTCGCGCGCCAGCAGCAGCGCGTCTTCCTTGCCGACGCCGCTGGCGGCCCCGGTGACGATGGCGATCTTTCCTTCAGTACGTTGGCTCATGGGTGGTCTCCTCGTTGGTGTGTGCCTGCCGGTCGCCGGCAGGCTGTCGTGTCAGGTGCCGGCCCGCGTTGCGCCCCGACCAGATGCAGTCGGCAAGCGACAGGCCGCTTATGTAATGGTTGGACGCGATGCCAACGGCAGTGCGGCCCACGGCGTAGAGCCCTGCAATGGGCGCCCCGCCAGCGGCGGCCAGTACACGGCCGCTGGACTCTTCCACCGACAATCCGCCCAGCGTGATGGCAGGGCACGGAAAGACGCGGCTGTTGGCCGAGATGTCGATGGCAAGCCACGGCCCGGTTTCAAGCGACGCGCACATCGGCGCCGACTTGCCGGCCGGATCGGGGATCTCGCCGCGGGCCGCGGCGTTATAGGCATCGACGGTCGCCCGCAGCGCCGCGCCGGGCATGCCCAGCTTGCCGGCAAGCGCTTCGAGGGTGGCGGCGCGCCGCGCTCCGGCCAGCATCAGCAGCGCCGCGGGCAAGGCCTGGAAGGCCCACAGCCGGCCGCCCAGGCATTCACGCAGCGCGGCGCGCGCCAGTTCGCGGTTCAGGATGAGCCAGGCCCGCCCGCCGTGCCGTTCGCAGATGGCGTGGCCAAGGGTGGCGCCGTAGGTTTCCTCGTTGCCGATGCGCGCACCCTGCGCATCGACCACGCAGCCGCGCGCCCAGTCGAACGGCGGATTGATGAAGCGCCATGCCGAGACCCGCGCCAGGTGCCGCGTGGCCGCGCCCGCCGACTCGCCGAGGCGGATGCCGCTGCCGTCGCAGCCGGTCGCGCCAAGGCGCCAGTTCTGCAGGTACTTGCCGGCGTGGCGCGCCACCATGGCGCGGTTGAAGATAAAGCCGCCGGTGGCCAGCACCACCGCGCCGGTGCGCACCGCGACCGGGCGCGCATGGCGCAGTTCCAGTTGCAGCACGCGCTCGCGCAGCAGGTCGGCCAGCGCAGGCGCTGCGTTGTGCAGGCGCTCGGCCAGGCGCGCCAGGCGGGCGTGGCGTTTCTGGTGGCGGCCCGGCGGCAGTTGCCACAGCTCGATGCCGACGACCGCGCCGTCCTGGTCGAGAATCAACCGCCGCGCCGCGGTCTGGCGCATCACAGTCACCTCCGGCCGGGCCTGCACGGCGGCGCGCAGCACGCCGTACAGCGTGCGGCCGGACATGCCGGGGCCTTTCACGCGGTGACCACGCGGCGCGGGCGCGGCGTGCTGCGCGTAGGCGGCGACCGCTTCGTTGCCGGAGTAGTAGAGGTAGTAGGGTTGCGCCGGATAAGAGGTCTTGCGCGGCGGCACGGTGGCGGCAAAGCGCACGCCCAGGCCTTCGAGCCAGCCGATCATCTCGCGGCTGCGCTGGCAGAACGCCTGCAGCGTGTCATCGCTGACAACGCCGCCGGTCTCCTGGCGCAGGTAGTCCGCCATCGCCTGCGGTGTATCGGCATAGCCCGCGGCGGACTGGTACGGCGTGCCGCCGCCGGCGTAGACCACCCCGCCGCTCCGGGCGCTGGCGCCCCCGCCTTCAAAGCGTTCCGCAACGATCACGCGCGCGCCGCCATGCGCGGCTTCCAGCGCGGCGCAGGCCCCGGCGGCGCCGAAGCCCACCACCACGGCATCGCACGCGGCCTGCCACGGGTGGGCGTCCGGATCGTCCAGGCGCAGCGGCGCGTGGACCGGCGTGGCGGAATCGGTCGGAGGGTACATGCTGGCTTGCGCTCCCGGCTCAGGCCGAACACAGTGCGCCAAGCGGCGCGGACGTGGTGTAGGCACCATCGACATAGACCAGCGGCGACACCTCGCCAGCCAGCTTTACCTCGCGCAGGCGTCCGATGAAGACCGCGTGCGTGCCGTAGTCGAAGCGGCCATCCTGCTGGCACACCAGGTTCGCCTGGGCATCGCGCAGGCACGGCACGCCGAGCAGGTCGTCCTCCCACTCGCCACTGGTGAAGCGCTCTTCCCCCTTGAGGCGTCCGCTGCAATCCACCGCAATATCGCGGTGGTCGGCTGCCAGCAGGTTGATGCAGAAGTCCGCGCCGGCATCCAGCGGCGGGTAGATCGAAGAATTGCGGTTGATGCAGATCAGCAGCGAAGGCGGGTCCGCGGACAGCGAATCGACCGCGGTCACGGACATCGAATAGCGGCGCTCGCCATGGCGGCAGCTGATCACCGCCACCGAGCGCGCCATGCGGCGCATCGCCATCAACATGTCATCGCGCAGCGCGGTGCTGGGTTCGGCGCGTTTGTCTTGACTGGCGCTCATAAGGCCTCCTGTACGGTTTGAGCATGGGGCGCGGCGGCAGGCTGGCGCGCGTTCTGCGAGAGCACGTCGGCAGCGATAAAGCCGAAGGTCATGGCCGGGCCCAGGGTGGAGCCCGCGCCGGGATAGCTGGTGCCCATCATCGAGGCACTGGTATTGCCGATGGCGAACAGTCCGGCGATGGCGGAGCCGTCGTCGCGCAGCACGCGCGCGCCGGCGTCCGTCACCAGGCCGCCCTTGGTGCCGATGTCGCCGGCATCGATGCGCACGGCGTAGAACGGCGCCTTGCCGATCGGCGCCAGGCACGGGTTGGGCCGCACTGCCGGGTCGCTGTAGTAGGTATCGAACAGGTTGTCGCCCTTGCCGAACTCCTCGTCCACGCCGGTGGCCGCATAGTGGTTCATGCGCGCCACGCTGTCGGCCAGGCCGCCGGCATCGACACCGATCTGCTGTGCCAGCTGCGCCAGCGAGTCGGCGCGCACCAGGATGCCGGACAGGCTTGCCGGAATGCTGCGGTCCGGCATGACCGAGCCGGGCAGGATCGGCCCGCACGGATATTTGTGGCGGAAGGTGGCGTCGAACACCATCCACGCCGGCACGCTGCTGCCGGTTTTCTCGTGGTCGCGGTACATGGCGGGAACGAACTCGGAATACGGCGCGGCCTCGTTGACGAAGCGCCGGCCCTGCCCGTTCACCACCAGGCAGCCGGGCATGGCGCGCTCGATAAAGAGCGCGCGCTGCTTTTCCTCGCCCTGCACATGCACGGTGGGCGCGCCCCAGACGTGGGACATCAGCGCGACGCCGGCACCGGCGGCCTGGGCGGCGCGGATGCCGTCGCCGGTGTTGTTGGGCGGGGTCGCGCTCCAGGCAGCCTGGGTCGGTTGCGGCAGGTACTGTTCGCGCATGGCCTGGTTGCGCTCGAAGCCGCCGGCGGCCAGGATCACGCCGCGCAGCGCGCGGATCTCCACCACGCGCCCGTCCTGCACCGCGCGCACGCCGCGCACGGTGCCGTCCTCGACGATCAGGTCCTGCAGCGCGGTGTCGAGCCACAGCGGAATCGCGCGGTCCATCATGGCCCGCCGCAGGCCGCCGACCAGGCTGTTGCCGAGCGTGAGCCGGCGGTCGCGCCGGGTCTTGCGGCGCCAGCCCAGGTCGAGCCAGTAGCGGGCAAACTGGCGCACCGCCAGGCCCAGCCAGCCGGGCGCGCGGCACAGCAGCGCATGCGCCTCGGCCGAGGTCACGGCCACGCGCCCGCCCACCAGCGTGCCCGGCGACGGCGGCCGCAGCCGCGCGAATTCCTCGCGCAGCTGCGCGCCGTCGAACGGCATCGGGTCGAGCGCGCGGTAGCCCGGCATCGCGCCCGGAACCTTCTGGAAGTAGTCCGCGTAGCGCGGCAGCGTGTAGTAGCGCACGCCGGCCTGCTGCTCCAGGTACTGGAGCATGCGGGGCGCCTGCTCAAGATAGGCGCGCACGCGCTGCGGATCGCCGTGCTCGCCGGCGCACGCCAGGATGTATTCCAGCGCCGTGGCGTTGTCGTCGCGCCCGCCCGCCGGCGCGATATGGTGGTTGAGCGGAATCCAGATGCCGCCGCCGGACACCGCCGAGGTGCCGCCGTACTGGCTGCTCTTTTCCAGCACCACCACCGACAGTCCGCGGTCCGCGGCGCGGCAGGCGGCCAGCATGCCGCCGGCGCCCGAGCCGACCACCACCACGTCGAACTCGCTGGGCTGCATGCGCGCTCTGCTCTGGCTCATATTGGGTCTCCGTGCGGCGCGCGGCTCAGATGAAGAAGTCAGTGTTGGCGCGGCCCATCATCACGCCGCCCAGGTTCTGGCCGAAGCGGTCCAGGTTGTTGGCGTAGTGGGCGCGGGCCGCATGCAGGTCGAGGAAGCGGCGCACCATCGGGTTGCTGCGGTAGATGCCGTTGCCGCCGGCATAGCGCAGCAGGCCGTTGGCCAGCTGCGCGCAGCGCTCGGCCACTTGCGCGGACTGGTAGCGGAAATGCAGGCGGCGCGGGGTCTGCACCTGGCCGCCTTCACGCGCAACGGCCAGCAGCTCGTCGAAATTGCGCTCAAGGATGGTCCGTATCTCGTCGATGGCGACCTGCGCGTTGGCGCAAGCCATCTGCGCGCCGCCGTCTTCCGCGGTCTTGCCGCCACCGTTGCTGCTGACGCGGCCGTCGGCATAGGCGACAAAGTCATCGAGCGTGCCTTCCAGCGCGCCGATGCAGGCGGTGCACACCGCGCGCACGAAGATCTGCGCGAACGGCAGCCGGTACAGCGGCACGTCATTGACCGCCAGCCCCGGGCTGGTGCCCATGGCGCCATCGACGGCGCGGTGGGTGCGGTACTCGGGCACGAACACGTCGTCGACCACGATGTCGTGGCTGCCGGTCGCGCGCAGGCCCAGCACATCCCAGTTGCGCACGATCTTGTAGTCGGAGCGCGGCAGCAGGAAGGTGCGGTAGTCATAGGCGCCGCCCGGCTCGGCCGGCGGCACCAGCCCGCCCAGGAAGATCCAGTCGCACAGTTCGCTGCCGCTGGAGAACTTCCAGTGGCCGGAGAAGCGATAGCCGCCTTCGACCGGCGTGACCTTGCCCACCGGCATATAGGTCGAGGCGATCAGCGTGGCAGGGTTGCTGCCCCACACTTCCTGCTGCGCGCGCTCGTCGAACAGCGCCAGCTGCCAGTTGTGCACGCCGACCACGCCATAGACCCAGGCGGTGGACATGCAGCCCTTGGCCAGCGCCATCTGGATGCGGAAGAAGGTCTGCGGATCGAGTTCGTAGCCGCCGTGGCGGCGGGGCTGCAGCACCTTGAAGAAGCCCGCGGCCTGCATGTCGGCGATGGTCTCGGCGGGAATGCGCGCTTCGGCCTCGGCCTGCGCGGCGCGCTCGGCCAGCACCGGAATCATCTGCTCGGCACGCGCGATCAGCCGTGCCGCCAGTTCCTTGGAATTGTTGTCGTGATGCACCGCGGTCTCCTTGTTGCTTGGTCTTGTAGCTGGCCTTGATGTTTGCACCGGTGGGGCCGGGTGCCATCGTCTGTTGGGACTAGCTATGTCGCGATTTGGTGAGTGGGACTTCGTGGATGTGCTGGCCCTCTCCCCCTGCCCCTCTCCCGCAAGCGGGAGAGGGGAGCAAACCCGCAGGCTTGCATAGCGCCGATCAAGCCAGCGCGCGCAGCTTCCGTCCCTGCTTGCGGAAGTGCGGGATCACGTGCTCGCCGATATTGCGGATGGTTTCCAGCTGCGCCCACTGCGGCACCGTGCCCATCTGGCAGATGAACAGGATCTCGTCGGCGCCGGAATCGATCAGGCGCTGCACGTAGCCGATGCAGTCCTCCACCGTGCCGTAGGCATGGTTCGGGTTGAGCATCATCATCGCCGGGTCGCTGAAATCCACCGAGACCTTCTCTGAGGCGAACTTGGTGTTGATGACGGCCTTGCCCTGCGCGTCCGTGGCGGTGACATGCTCGTCGTCCCAGGTCGACGGGTCGGGCCGCTCGCCGCCGGCATACCAGTACGACAGCGACTCCATGAAATAACGCTGGCCCTTGATGCCGATCTTGCGCGCGGCCAGGCCGTCTTCCAGCACGATGGTCGGGCACAGCGCGGCCAGGTGCTGGTGCGGGCGGAAGCCCACCTGGTCCTCAGGCTTGCGGGTCTCCCACGCAGCGCGGTAGATCTCGTTCTTCTTGGCGACATCCTCGGGGCCGCCAAAGCCGAGCACCAGCGCGCCCATGCCGCGCGCGCCGGCGCGCTGCAGCGTGTCGGCATTGGTGCAGGCCAGGTACATCAGCGGGTGCGGGTCCTGGCGCGGCTTGGGGTGGATCGGGCGGCGCGGGATCTTGATGAACTCGCCGTCGTGCTCGATCTCGTCCTGCGTCATGATCTTCGGGATCAGGTACATCGACTCGTCGATCATCGGGTGCAGGCTGTTCAGGTCGTAGCCGAAGGTGCCGGCCTCCTGCTGGGTGCCGCCCTTGCCCACGCCGAAGTGCACGCGGCCGCCGGACAGGATGTCCAGCGTGGCGATGCGCTCGGCCACCTTGACCGGATGGTTCATCGCCGGTGGCAGGCACACCACGCCGTGGCCGATGCCGATGCGCTGCGTGCGCCCGGCGACGAAGGCCAGGAAGGTTTCCGGCGCGCTCATGTGCGCATAGTTGGTCAGTGCGGTGTGCTCGACCGCCCAGACCACGTCAAAGCCCATGTCCTCGGCCAGCACCACCTGTTCCATGATTTCATCGAACACCTTGTGGTCGCCGGCACGCGAGGCATCGACGGTCTGGGCTTCATAGATCAGTGAAAAACGCATTGCAGTCCCCTTGTCTGGCATTGATGGTTCAGGACCGCCGCCGGGGCGCCGCCCCTTGCCGCGCCACCGGCCCGAAGCGGCCTGTGTGATCGCAGTGTGGTCGGCGCAAGGCGTTGCAACATCGTCTGATTGGATTATGAGCAGTACATGGAGCCTCCCTATCATTGGCCACGGGCATCACGCCCGCTTTCACCAGGAGGATCAGGACATCATGCAAGCCAGGCTGCTGCTTTACCCCGTCGCGGACATCGACACCGCGCTGCCGTTCTTCACGGAAGGACTCGGACTACCGGTGAAGTTTCGCGACGGAAACCGCTATTGCGCGCTCGACGCGGGCGCGCTGACGCTGGCGCTGGTGGCCGGCGAGGAACGCCTGGTGGACCAGCCCGCGCTGGCCTTCAAGGTGGATGAGGCTGACGATATCGCCGCGGCGATGGCGCGGCTGGTGGGTGCCGGCGCCAGCGTAACGCTGCCCGCGGCGCAGGGGCCGCATGAGACGCGCGCAGTGCTGGAAACGCCGGAAGGCTTTGCGCTGGTGCTCAGCGCAAAGCCCTGACGTGCGTTACGTGGCTTAGCCGAGAGAAATCACGCTGCTCAGCAGCATGCGCACCAGCGTGGCCTGCCGGGTCACGCCGGTCTTGGAGAAAATCGCGCGCAGGTGCGCGCGCGCCGTGTTCTTGCTGATGCCGAGCTCGTCCGCGGCCTCATCGAGCGTGAGCCCGTTGGCCAGCTGCAGCGCCAGCTGCGTCTCCGCCGGGGTGAAGTCGAACAGCTGGCGCACCACCTCGTGCGAGGCCTGCGAGCGCCGCTCGGGGTCGCGGATGAACACCACGCAGGCGGGGCGCTTGCGGTTGTCCTCGGACCACTCGCTGAGCGGGATGGTGCGGATCAGCACGCCCAGCCTGGCGCTGCCGGACGGGCGCGTGATCGACATCGCTTCCATCAGCGCCGGCGTGGTGCCGAGGTGGCCCATCATGGCCTGGCGCAGCAGGCGCTGGAACTTGCGGTTCTCCTGGCCGTATTCCACGTCCAGGCTGCCTTTGGCGACACGGATGCCATCCTTGGCGCCCAGGATTTCATCGGCGGCCGCATTGGTCTTGATGATGGTGCCGGACTCGTCCAGGATCACCATCCCGACCAGCATGCGGTCGATGGCGCTGGCATAGACGGTGCGCTCGGATTCAACCACGTCGATGCGCGAGTGCAGGTCCACCGCGCGCTTCAGGTGCGGCAGCAGCGCGGTGCACAGCGCCTTGTCCGCGGCGGAGAAGTCGCGGCCGTCATGCTCGCGGCACACGCGGAAGCGGCATTCGACGCCGTCATCGGTACGCAGGTCCGCGCCAAGGATGTAGCGGATGCCGATGTCCTTGAGGAACTGCTGGTAGAGCTCGCTCTGGCACCAGGCGCCGGGCCCGAGATGCTCATCGATGGTCACCACCCGGTCCGACGGCAGGCCGATGAACGGGTCGAGCGCGTAGTAGTAGTTGTTGTAGGAGGTCTCGCCCGGCAGGGTCGAGCCATGCTCGGACGCATTGATCATCAGCCCGGGCCGGTCCGTGGCCGGCGAGCGCAGGATCAGGGTGCAATAGTTGGCGTTGAGCTGGCGGCGGATCTGTTCCAGTGCCTTGCCCCAGGGCACCTGCTCCATCGGACCCTGGTAGATATTGCCCAGCAATGTGCTGAACTCCGACAGCGACACCGTCGCCTGCGCGAACAGGTGTGCGGCCGCCTGGTTCTGGCTAACCTCCATCAGCATTTTCCTCTGTCTCCATTGTGGCGTGCGCAGCGCTTCGGGCGTGCCGGGTCGGCGCTGGCCTGCTACGGGCTCTGTGGCCCTTTTTTGTGCCCTGATTATAGGGACGGCAAAGGGGTCGCGGCTTGCCCCCGCCTTCATGGTTTGCCCTAGGCAAGACCGGCTGCACACGCTGGCCGGACTAGTCCTGCGGGACAGGCCAATCCTCACGCGCCGGCGGGCCGAACACATACTCCAAACAGACTAAGGACAGACCCATCCCGGCCTGTCGAGGGCAAACCCCTAGACACCATGTGACGCCGCCCTCCTACCCAAACAGACGATGCCGTGCCGCCGCGCTGCCGCTACAAGTCAGCCATGCGCGGCGATCCCCGCCGCCTTCTTTTCACGGAGAAACATGACCATGGCGGCAAACCCGCGGCAGCAAGCCGCAGTGATCACCGGAGCGGCCAGCGGCATCGGCCGCGCGCTCGCGCAGGCGCTGGCAGCGCAAGGCTACGCGCTGGCGCTGGCCGATATCGACGCCGGCGCGCTTGAAGCGGTGCGCGAGGCGCTTGCCGGCCAGGGGGCAAACGTCATCGCCGTGCCCACCGATGTCTGCGACGCGCGGCAGATCGAGCACCTGTGCGAGGAAAGCTTCCTGCGCCTGGGCCGTGTCGACCTGCTGGTCAACAACGCCGGCGTGCTCGTCACCGGCCGCTGCTGGGAGCTGCCGCCGGAAGTGTTCGACCACGTGATGCGCGTCAACCTGTGGAGCGTGCTGCACGCGCTGCGCTGCTTCGTGCCGCGCATGGCGGCGCAAGGCGCCGGCCATATCGTCAACGTGGCCTCGATGGCCGGCCTCGCCGTGGGGCCCTGGCTGGCCCCCTACACGCTGTCCAAGCAGGCGGTGGTGGCGCTCAGCGAAGGGCTCGCGCTGGAGCTGCAGGCCGCGGGCCTGCCGCTGGGCGTGTCCGTGGTCTGCCCCGGGCCGGTGGCCACCGGCATCGCTGCGGGCCTGGACGGCGGCGGCGCGCAGGAGGTGGACCACATGAACGGCGCGCTGCGCAGCGGCATTGCCGCCGGCATGACGCCGGACGCGGTCGCGCGCTACATCCTGGACGGGGTCTCGGCCGGCCAGTTCTGGATCCTGCCGCACGAGCAGGCCGTGCATGCGGCGCTGGCGCGCGCGCAAGGCATTGCCGCCGGCACCACGCCGGCATTCGCGCTCTGACACTGATTTCCCCACCGCAATCCAGGAGACCCCATGCCGCTCGATCCCCAGGCCCGCGCCGTGCTTGAAGCCATGGCCGCCATGCCCAGCCCCGACTTCTCCACCCTGCGCGCGGCCGACTACCGTGCCGCGCTGGCTGCCATGCCCGCGTTCGCGCCCGGCGACACCGTCGCCGCGCAGCAAGATCTCACCATCGATGGCGCCGCAGGCCAGCTGAAGGCCCGCCTGTACCGGCCCGACGACAGCACCGCACTGCCGCTCGTGGTCTATTTCCATGGCGGCGGCTTTGTCCTCTGCGGCCTCGATTCGCACGACAACATCTGCCGCGGCCTGGCGCGTCGCAGCGGCGCGCTGGTGCTGTCGGTCGACTACCGGCTCGCGCCGGAGGCACGCTTCCCGGCCGCGGCCGACGACGCCGTCGCGGCCGTGCGCTGGGCCGCCGCGCATGCGGCGCAACTGGGCGCCGACCCGGCCCGCCTTGCCGTGGCCGGCGACAGCGCCGGCGGCAACCTTGCCGCCGTTGCCTGCCAGCAGCTGCGCGGCAGCGGCATCGCGCTGCGGCACCAGTTGCTGCTCTACCCCTACCTGGACTGCAGCGACGCCGCGGCCGCCAGCGCCAGCTACCGCGAATGCGCGCAGGGCTACTTCCTCAGTGCCGCGGAACTGGACTGGTATCGCGCCCAGTACCTGGCCAACCCGGCGGACGCCACCGATGTGCGCGCCAGCCCGCTGCACCAGCGCGAGCTGCACGGCCTGCCGCCAGCCACCATCATCACCGCGGAATACGACCCGCTGCGCGACCAGGGCGAGGCCTATGGCGAGGCCCTGCAGCGCGCGGGCGGCAACGCCACCGTGCGCCGCTGGCCCGGCCAGTTCCACGGCTTTATCAGCATGCAGGGGATGATCGATGCCGCCAGCGATGCGCTGGATGCGGCCGCGGCATCGCTGCGGCAGGCCTTCGGCAGCACCAGCCGGCAGGAGGCAGCATGAGCCCCGCCACCACACTGCCGCCGATGGCCGACGTGCTGGCGGCGCTGGCCGCGGGCCAGCGTGTGCTGGTGATCGAGGACGAGACCGACGAGGCCACCGGCTGCGTCCTGGTTGCCGCCGAGCGCGCCAGCGAGGCCGACGTCAACTTCATGGCCGCCGAGGCGCGCGGCCTGGTCTGCATGGCGATCACCGAGGCGCGCCGCGCGCGGCTGCAGCTGCCGCCGATGGCCGCGAACCACCGCCAGCGCGAGCGCTACACGGTGTCGATCGAAGCGGCCGGCGGCGTCAGCACCGGCATCTCCGCCGCCGACCGCGCGCTCACGCTGCGCGTGGCGGCGGCAGCGCGCGCGCAGCCGCATGACCTGGTCCAGCCCGGCCACATCTTCCCGGTGGTGGCCCAGCCCGACGGCGTGCTGCGCCGCGCGGGCTTTGCCGAGGCCTGCTCCGACCTGCCGGCGCTGGCCGGGCGCGTCGCCGCCGGCGCCTATGCGATGCTGCTCGATGACGACGGCGACCTGCTGCGCGGCCCCGCGCTACTGGCCTTCGCGCGGCACCACGGCTTGCCGGCGGTTTCGATCAGCGGCCTGATCCACCACCGGCTGCTGACCGAAAGCGCGCTGCGCCGCACGCATTCGACGGAACTGGCCACGCCCTTCGGATGCTTCACCGTGCACGCCTACCACGACGCGCCGGTGGATGCGCTTCATCTTGCGCTGGTGCTGGGCCAGCCCGATCCTGGGCAGCCGGTGCTGACGCGCGTTCAGACTGTGGAAATGCAGCGCGACGTACTGGGCTTCGGCACGCCGGCCCTGCCCGCCTGGAACCTGGAGCGCTCGCTCGCCCGCATCGGCGCCGAAGGTTGCGGGGTGCTGGTGCTGCTGGATGAACGTGAATCGCCGCAGCAGCGGCTGGACCGGCTGGCAGCGCCGGCCGCCGCCTCGCCGGCGCCGGCCTTCGCGCAACGCGCGCTGGGGGTCGGGGCGCAGATCCTGCGCGATGTGGGGGCGCACAAGCTGCGCCTGCTCAGCCATCCGGTGCCGTATCGCGCCGTCACCGGCTTCGACCTGGAGGTCACGGAGTTCGTGCCGCCGTGCTGATCGGTCAGGAACGGGGACCGAAGCAATCGGCAAAGCTGCGCGTGAAGCGCTCCACTTCGGCGTCTGGCAGGTGGTTGATGCCGCCTGCCAGGCGCCGGCCGCCGCCGGTCTCGAAGCCGCGGCAGAAATCGGCCGCTCCGGTGGCGCTGTGGGCGGGCACCCGCACGCTGACGGCAAAGCCGCCGCCGGACTTCGGCGAGAGCAGGCCGATGGCGTCGCCGGGCCGGCCGCGCACCAGTTCATTGGCCAGCACGCCGATCGCGCGCCGCGCCCACGGCGCGTCAGGCAGCACCAGCAGCGCGGCGCCGGGCACTTCGTGCGCTGGCGCCAGGCAGCGCGCGCGGGCCATGTCGTCCGCATAGCCGTCGCACAGCACCGCATAGGCGCCGCATTGCGCGGCGAAGGCCAGCGGGTCGGCAAACGGCAGCATGTGCCGCGCCAGCTCGGCGGGATCGAAATGCAGGTCCGCCACGCACTCGCCGTAGGCGTTGTAGTTCAGGCACGTGCCCAGCTGTTCCAGCACCGCGGTTTCGCACTCGCCCAGCCCCGCCTGCGCCGCCAGCGCGCGCGCCACGCTGCCCAGGTTGTCGCCGAACGCGGCGGTGATCGCCCAGCGCCGGTGGCAGCCGTCCAGGTGGCGGTCGACCAGGAGGCTGGTGCAGACCTCCGGCCCCTCGTCGATATGCGCGCGCAGGCCGGCATGCCCGGGCAGTTCGCCGGCATGGTGGTGGTCGAAGTAGTCCACCCGCGCACCGGCGCCGAGCAGCCGCATCAGGCCATCGCGGTTCTGCTCTAGCGAGATGTCCAGCGCGGTCACGGTGTCGCCGGGCCCGGCGTCGATGCGCTCGAGCAGCCGGATATCGCGCTTGACGCCGGTGACCAGCGTGGCGTCGCCGGCATGCGCCAGGCGCAGCTGCTGCAGGGCGCACAGGCCGTCGGCATCGCCGTTGAAGGCAAAGTAGCGTGTCATGGCAGGTGTGGTCAGGACTCAGGGCATGAAATCGCCGCCGTTGGCGTCGAGCGAAGCGCCGGTGATGGCCCTGGCGTAGTCTGACACGAGAAACAGCGCCGCGCGCGCGCAGTCGTCGTCGGTCGGCATGCGGCCCAGCGCAATCTGCGCGGTCACCGGAGCGACCACGGTGTCCTCGCTCACGCCCTGCTCGGCCGCGGCGTGGCGCACATAGCCCTGCACCGGCTCGCCCCACATCCAGCCCATGAAGATGCTGTTGGCGCGGATGCCATGCGGGCCCAGTTCGCGCGCCAGGTACTTGACCGCCACCGCCAGCGCGCCCTTGGACGCCGCGTAGCCGGATTCGCCGGGCATCGGCTTGCGCGTGGCCTGGGTGTTGATCATGACGATGGCGCCGCCGCCCTGCGGCTTCATCAGCGCCGCCACTTCCTGCGTCAGCGTCATGGTGCCGAACACGTTGGTGTCGAACACCTGGCGCCAGACGTCCAGGTCGGCCGCTTCCACCGGCTCGGGGAAGTTGCCGTGCTGGAAGGCGCTGTTGACCAGCGCGTCGATGCGCCCGAAGCGGCGCATGGTCTCGCCGGCCAGGTGCCGGGACTGGGCCCGGTCGGTGATGTCGGTCACCACCTTGAGCACTTCGCAGTCGGCGCCCAGTGCATCGATGCGGGCCTGGGCGTCGTCCAGCTTCGCCGCGGTGCGCGCGGCGATGGCAACGGCACGCGCGCCTTCGCGCGCCGCCTCCACGGCCAGCTTGACGCCCAGCCCGGGACCGATTCCCGACACGATGACGACCTTGTCTTTCAACAGCATGGTGTTGTCTCCTGTGATGCGCAGTGCGCTGTCTTAGTTTTGCTTAAGGATGTGCCGCGCGCGGTAGCCGGCGAAATCGCGTTCCAGTTGTTCCTGGCTCAGTCCGAACTGCTCCAGCCTATAGGCGTGGGCCGCGCGCTGGTTGCGCGGGTTGCCCTCCATCCACGCCCACATGCCGGCGCGCGCGGACTCGGTCAGCGGCATGCCGGCAAAGCGGTAGACCGCCTGCGCCACGCCGAAGGGATCGCGCACGGTATCCTCGAAGCGCACGTCGAGGAAGCGATCGGCAGGCAGACCGTCGCGCACCGTCATGGCATGGGCGGTGGCGCGCTGCATCTGCCCGCTCCACTGCCGCCCCACCGTGGCGGCATCGGGCGCGTCGGCGTACAGCTTCCACAGCGTATGCGCCATGCTGGCCATCGACGGAATGGTCTGGGCGGGGTCGCGATGGGTCAGCACGACCTGCGCGCCGGGGAAGACCCGGAACAGGATTTCCAGCGTATGCAGGTGCTGCGGCGTCTTCAGCACCCACCGCTGCGCCGGCGCCTCGCCGCGCTGCCGCTTCTGCCACTGCAGGAACTGCAGCATGGTCTTCAGGCAGGCATAGACCTGGGTGTGGTCCTGGCGCGCCAGCCAGTCGGTATAGGACGGCACGTTGGCGTAGGAATCCATCGCGCACAGGAAGGAATGCTCCATCAGCATGAATTCCTCGTCGGCCGCCATCGCGTCGAGCGGATGGATGGCGAGGATGTCCGGGATAAAGCGGATCATCTGCGCCACTTCCTCGCGCGCCAGCCCGATACGCCGGCCGGCGTCGCGCACGTCCTCGCCGGGCAGCGGCGCCGGGTAGCGCGTTTCCCACCAGGCCGCCGAGTGGAAGCGCGCGTCCGTGGCCAGCATGCGCTGCAGCAGCGTGGTGCCGGTGCGCGGCAGGCCGACGATCACCAGCGGATCGTCGACGCGCTCTTCCAGGATTTCTGGATGGCGCCGGCAGTAGTCCTGGATCACCAGCCGGTTCACCAGTTGCGCCTGCAGCTTGCCTTGCAGCATCTGCGCGCCCTGCGGCGACAGCCCGGCTTCGCGTGCAAGCGAGTCAAACAGCACCTCCAGCGCCTCGCGGTAGTCGCCCGGGCCAAAGTCAGTCAGCCCGCCGGCCTGTGCGCTGGCCTGTGCCAGCAGTCGCTCCACGTCAAGCACTGCGGTGTCGTCGGATGCGATGGTGTTCATGCGTTCTCCCTGCATTCATTCCTGAGCGATTCAAGCTTGACCACGCGCGTGCGCGGATGCACCGGCTGCGCCGCCCCCACCCAGCGCCAGCACATGGTGCCGTTGCGGTGGCCGGCGGTTTCCAGCCAGTTGGGCAGGCCCGGATCGCGCGCGCTGAGGACGACGGTGACGCCGCCGTTGGCATCCAGCCGGGCACTGTGCTTGTTCAGGCAGATGTCGTGGTAGCGGTAGTCGAGCGACTCCATCCAGTAGTTGTTGATCTGGAAATTCCAGAAATCGCAGGCCGGCACCCGGTCCACCTCGACCACCAGCGCTTCGTCGTCCGCCAGCGCCCAGCAGGAGTGGTAGTAGAAGATGTTGGGATCGCCGCCTGCCGCCTGGCATACGGCCTGGTCGGCAGGCGGCAGCGCATTGACATGGCCGCCATAGCCCTGGGCCCAGTCGGCGAAGATGCGCGCGGTGCCCTCGACAAAGCCCGCGGCGCGCAGCAGGCCGCCGTGCAGGCGTTCGGCATCTAGCACGGGCGGCTTGCCGCTGCCATTGAGGCGCTCGATGTGCAGTTCGGCCGGGGTCTCGGCCTTGCGCTCGAGAAAGGTCTGCCGCACCACCAGCGCATTGGTGCCCGGCTCCATGCGCACCCAGTTTCCTTCATGCTGGCGCGCGCTGAGGATGATCTCGAAACTGCCATCCGCCGCCACTGCCAGCTTGTTGCAGTCGATAAAGCCGGTCTGGACCATGCGCCCGTCGGTTTCGTAGCCGCCCTTCTGTGTGCCGAAACTCAGGTAGGCCACGGTGCCGCGCCGGCCGCGGATGCGGTACTCGGCACTGCCGTCCAGGCGTGCGTAGCGATAGAGATTGTCCGGATTGTCCGCGCCGATCTTGGCGGTTTCGTGCGACGGCGAGAAGAAGCCGGGAAACGCCGGATCGGCGAATTCCACATGCATCTCCAGCGCAATACGCAGCAGGCGGCTCAGGTAGCGGAAGCCCTCGGCGCGCGTGAGCGCATCCGACGGGGCCTCCGGGCGCAGGATCTGCTGCCCGCTGCGCTTGAGCACCTCGCAAAACTCGGCCCAGGTCTGGCCGCTCAGCATTTGTTCTTCGGCGGAGTTCGCCATCTGCCTGCTCCCGTGGTTCGTCGGCGAAGCAACGATACCGAGCGCGGGGCCGCCCCAGCCTCGTCCGGGTGGACTAGGAAATGCGCGCCGCGTCCCGCGATTTCTTAGTCCGCCCGGACGAAGTGGCGAAGGGCCCCGGCTCGCTACCTTGTGGCCATGCCAGACCGCCGCGACATCCCTGCACGGCACCGGCAAACCAAGAGGAGATCCCGATGTTGACCCACCTGGAGCAACTGGAGGCGGAGAGCATCCACATCATGCGGGAGGTGATGGCGGAATGCGAAAACCCCGTCATGCTCTATTCCATCGGCAAGGACAGCGCCGTGATGCTGCACCTTGCCATGAAGGCCTTCTATCCCGCGCGGCCGCCGTTCCCGCTGCTGCATGTCGATACCACATGGAAGTTCGGCGAG
Source organism: Cupriavidus sp. FW305-46 (assembly GCF_058787075.1). NCBI lineage: Bacteria > Pseudomonadati > Pseudomonadota > Betaproteobacteria > Burkholderiales > Burkholderiaceae > Cupriavidus > Cupriavidus sp. FW305-46. The sequence goes on along the minus strand of NZ_JBYSZI010000041.1, from coordinate 18,702 downwards.
ATGATCACGTTCCGCGACCAGACCGCCGCGCGGCTTGGCCTGGACCTGCGCGTGCATGTGAATCCCGAGGGGCTGGCACGCAACATCAGCCCGCACGAGCACGGCTCCGCCGTCCATACCGACGTGTGGAAGACCCAGGGCCTGAAGCAGGCGCTGGACCACTACGGCTTTGACGCCGCCTTCGGCGGCGCGCGCCGCGACGAGGAGAAGTCGCGCGCCAAGGAGCGCGTGTTCTCGGTACGCACCGCCCAGCACCGCTGGGACCCGAAGATGCAGCGCCCCGAGCTCTGGCGCCAGTACAACACCCGCAAGCGCAAGGGCGAAAGCCTGCGCGTGTTCCCGCTGTCCAACTGGACCGAGCTGGACATCTGGCAATACATCTACCTGAACGACATCCCCATCGTGCCGCTCTACTACGCCAAGGAGCGCCCGGTGGTGGAGCGCGACGGCACGCTGATCATGGTCGACGACGAGCGCCTGCCGCTGCGCCCCGGAGAAACGCCGCAGCTGCGCAAGGTGCGCTTCCGCACGCTGGGCTGCTACCCGCTCACCGGCGCGATCGAGAGCGAGGCCGACACCCTCGGCGGCATCATCCAGGAAATGCTGCTGGCGACCACCTCGGAGCGCCAGGGACGGCTGATCGACAGCGACTCGGCCGGATCGATGGAAAAGAAGAAGCAGGAGGGATACTTCTGATGGAAACCCTGATCGACACCGCGCCCGCGCCTGCGCAGGACGCCGCGCAAGCCACCGCCACCTCGGGCGAGATCGCCCGCTACCTGCACGCCCAGCAAAACAAGAGCCTGCTGCGCTTCATCACCTGCGGCAGCGTCGACGATGGCAAGAGCACGCTGATCGGCCGGCTGCTGTATGAATCCAAGATGCTGTTCGAAGACCAGCTCGCCCAGCTGGAAGCCGACTCGAAGAAGATGGGCACGCAGGGCGAGGACCTCGACTTCGCGCTGCTGGTGGACGGCCTGGCCGCGGAGCGCGAACAAGGCATCACCATCGACGTGGCCTACCGCTTCTTCGCCACCGACAAGCGCAAGTTCATCGTCGCCGATACGCCGGGGCACGAACAGTACACGCGCAACATGGTCACCGGGGCCTCCACCGCCGACCTGGCCATCCTGCTGGTGGATGCGCGCCGCGGCGTGCAGACCCAGACGCGCCGCCACAGCTACCTGGTGGCGACGCTTGGCATCCGCCGCGTGGTGCTGGCCGTCAACAAGCTGGACATGGTCGACTACTCGCGCGAGGTCCATACGCGCATCGAGAACGAGTACCGGGAGTTCGCCCGGCAGATCGGCCTGACCGATATCACCTGCATTCCGATGTCGGCCCTGCGCGGCGACAACATCACCGAGCCCAGTGCGAACACCCCGTGGTACCACGGCCCGACGCTGATGGCCCACCTGGAGAACGTGCCGATCGACAACGCGCCCGTGCAAGGCGAACCGTTCCGGCTGCCGGTGCAGTGGGTCAACCGGCCCAACCTGGACTTCCGCGGCTTTGCCGGCACCGTCAGCGCCGGCGAGATCCGCCGTGGCGACCGCGTGCGCGCGCTGCCCTCGGGCCGCGAGAGCCGCGTGGCCGGCATCGTCGGCGCCGCCGGCGCGTGCGAGCACGCCATGCGCGGCCAGGCGGTGACGCTGACGCTGGAGAACGAGATCGACATCAGCCGCGGCGACGTGCTGGCCTGCCCGGAAGACCCGCCGGCAGTGGCCGACCAGTTCGAGGCCACGCTGGTGTGGATGAACGAGGACGCCATGCTGCCCGGGCGCCCCTACCTGCTCAAGCTCGGCACGCGCACCGTGGGCGTGACCGTGGCGCAGCCCAAGTACAAGGTCAATGTCAACACGCTCGAACACCTGGCCGCGCGCACGCTGGAGCTGAACGAGATCGGCGTGTGCAACCTGCACCTGGACCAGCCGGTGGCCTTCGATCCCTACGCGCGCAACCGCGAGCTGGGCGGCTTTATCATCATCGACCGTCTCAGCAACAACACGGTCGGCGCCGGCATGCTGCACTTTGCGCTGCGCCGGGCGCAGAACGTGCACTGGCAGGCCATCGACGTGGACCGCCGCGCCCATGCCGCGCTCAAGCACCAGTCGCCGCGCATCGTCTGGTTCACCGGGCTCTCCGGCGCGGGCAAGTCCACCATCGCCAACCTGGTGGAAAAGCGCCTGCACACGCTGGGCCACCACACCTACCTGCTCGACGGCGACAACGTGCGCCACGGCCTGAACAAGGACCTGGGCTTCGCCGAGGCCGACCGCGTCGAGAACATCCGGCGCGTGGCGGAAGTGGCAAGGCTGATGCTCGATGCGGGCCTGATCGTGCTGGTGTCCTTTATCTCGCCGTTCCGCTCGGAACGCGACATGGCCCGCGCGCTGGCCGGCGACGGCGATTTCGTCGAAGTCTTCATCGACACGCCGCTGGCGGTGGCCGAGCAACGCGACCCCAAGGGCCTGTACCGCAAGGCGCGGCGCGGCGAGCTGAAGAACTTCACCGGCATCGATTCGCCGTACCAGCCGCCCGAGCGGCCCGAGATCCGCATCGACACCACCGCCGACAGCGCGGAGCAGGCGGCGGAGCGGATCGTGGCGTGGCTGCGGGAGAAGCCCTAGGCCGAACGGACGATGAGGCGACGGACGGGGTCGGTACGATGGGACAGGGATTCCTGCCCTGGACTACCGCCACGTCTGGCGCCAGTCATGGCCTTTGCATGACCGATTGGGCGCTCCCTCGCCCGCTTGCGGGAGAGGGTTGGGATGAGGGCGGGAATGTCCACGAAGTTCCGGCTGCTGGTATGCCACCGCCGGCCCTCACCCCTGCCCCTCTCCCGCACGCGGGAGAGGGGAGCAAACCGTCGCACCGCCATCATGCTGCCAGCCTCCCTGCCCGCCGCCGAGCTGAGCGCCCTGCTCGCCCAGCTCTACCAGGGCCCGACCGAAGCCGTGCCCTGGGCAAGTTTCCTGGAAAGCGTGCGCCAGCGCCTGGGCGCCACCTTCGTCACGCTGGTGCTGCGCCACCCGGCCACCGACCGGCCGGGGCTGATCGTCAATGCCTCCGACTACGGCCCGCACCTGCCGGGCGAGCCCTCGTACAGCGAGCAGTACTACGCGCTGTGCCCCTTCCTGGACCTGCACCCGGACCGGCTCTTCAGCGCCGACGAACTGTTTGGCGAAGCCGGCTGGCTGGCACACCCGTTCTACACGCAATACCTTCAACCGCTGGGCCTGCGCTATATCCTGGCGGCCAACCTGGTCACGCCCGACGGCGTGGAATGCGCGCTGTTCATCAGCCGCGTCCACGCGGGACAGGACTTCGGCGAGGCCGACAAGGCACTGCTGCACGGCCTGCTGCCGCACCTGAAGCGCGCAGTGGACCTGCATGCCGCGCTCGATGTGCTTGCATCCGAACGGTCCCTGTACGCGGATGCGGTCGACCGGCTGCAGGTCGGCACGGTGATCCTGGACGAGCACGGCAGGACCATCCGGACCAACGACGTCGCCGGCCGCCTGCTGCAGGCGCGCGACGGCCTCTACCTGTCGGAGGGCGCGCTGCACGCGCACTGCCCGGTGGAGAACCGCAGGTTCCGCAAGATCCTGGAGGACGCGGCCCAGGCCCACGCGCTGGCCGCACCGCGCAGCGAAGTCACCACGCTGAGCCGGCCCGCCGCGTCCACGCCCCTGAGCGTGCTGGTGCGGCCGATCCCGCTCAGCTATCGCAGCGAAGACAAGTCGCGCCGACCCGCGGTGGCGGTGTTCATCCGCGACCCGGCGGGATCGCCGCGCAACACCCACGCCAGCCTGCGCAAGCTGTTCCACCTGACCCCGACCGAGATCGAACTGGCTTTGCTGATGGTCGACGGGCTGACGCTGGACGAAGCCGCGATGCGGCTCGGCGTCAAAAAGAATACGGCACGGGCGCACCTGCGGGGCATCTTTGCCAAGACCGGGGCGACGCGGCAGGCGGTGCTGGTGAAGATGTTGCTGTCCAGTGTGGTGGGGATGGGGTGAGGGCTTCGTACTCCAAGCGGACGATGCCGGAGTAGCGCCGGACTGCTTTAATCCTCGCAAACCACCGGAGACGAGTCGATGACCGACGATGCCGTGCAGCTTGCCAATCTCCTCTACATCTATGCCGAGCGCATGGACGCCGGTGATCTGCCGGGGGTCGCCGCACTGTTCGAACATGCGGAGATCGAAACCGGAGATGCAGTGCTGCGAGGTTCCGAGGCCATGCTCAAGCTTTGGCAAGCCTATGTGAAATTGCATGCGGATGGAACGCCCAGAACCCGGCATGTCATCAGCAATCCGATCATTGAGATTGCTCCGGACAAGCTGACGGCAACCGTCAGATCGTACTATACGGTTCTCCAGGCATCCGAGCGTATCCCACTACAGGTGATCGCAGCCGGTCGCTATCATGACGCCTTCGAAAAGGTCGAGGGACGCTGGCGCTTCAGCCGCCGGAATTATTCGATGCTCGATCTGAAGGGCAACCTGACCGATCATCTGCTCTTCCCGTCTGCCTGAGGGATGGCACGGCGGCACTCCTGGCAGGTCGAAATGCTAGGCAAGCAAGCGCAAGGCATCAGCGAGCGAAAGCACCGTTGTGCGCGAATCGAATGCCGTTGAAAAGAGATGGTCGTGCACGACCTGATCCGGGTCGTAGCAGCAATCCTTGACCGTGAATAAGCGGAAGTCCGCATCGCTCGCATAGGCGACCGACGACAGCACCACACCGGTCGACGCAATGCCCACCATGAGCAGGGTATCGATACCCTGCGCGGAAAGCCGTACCTGCAGGTCGGTACCAAAGAACACGCTGGCGCGATGCGCGATGATCAGCGGCTCAGTGGCCTGCTGGCCGAGTTCCGGCGAGATCTGGTCGTCGACGAAAAGACCAAGCTGCTTGATTCCCTGCCCGTTCCGGTTCAACGGACTGACTTCCGGATAGCCTGGAGCAAAGTGGATCTTGGCGAAATAGACGCTGACGCCCCTGGCCCGCGCGGCGTCACACAGCTTGCGCGTGTTGGAGAGCAGAGTGGGCGCGACCGAGGGAAATAGCGCCAGGATGTCGGTCTGGTAGTGCATGACCACCAGCGCGGTTTGCGCGGGAACAATTACCGGAATCTCAACGGGTGGCGACATAAGGCTACACGATAAGAAATGATGGTCGACTCTACCACGACCAATCGGTTGGCCGTTCTGGGTCGCCTACGGAAGTTGGCCGTGGGATCGTCAGCGAACGACCTGCACCCGGCTTCGAGGGTTCAACTGCGTCCACAGCCCGTTCAACATTGACTATGTTCGTCTCGCTGGCGGGCCTAACCTCGGCCCTGTACCGGAGGATCAGTCTCTATGGCCGAAGCCGGCAGGCTTTGGGCCACGGGGGGTAATGCCAGGGTCAGGAACTCGATCACCGGATCGGCCGGGCTGCAGGTCAAGTGGTGACCCAAGGGCGGCCGCGATTGGGATACGCACGGTCAGCATAGTCCCCTCCCCTGTGGATCGCACGCTGAGCGTCCCGCCTAGACGCCGGGTACGCGCGCGCATGCTGCGCATGCCGGTGCCCGGATGCCGTTCGATGGCGGCGGGTTCGAAGCCCATTCCGTTGTCGCTGACAACCAGCTCCAGTCCCCGGGCATCATTGCGCAGGACGACGTCCGCGCGACTCGCCTTGCTGTGCTTCAGTACATTGGTCAGCGCCTCTTGCAAGGTCCTCATGACATCAAGAATTTGCGAAGTCGGCAGATAGCATTGATCGAGGCCAGTGAGCTGCCACCGGCACTCGATGTCGTGGCTCTCGAACAGCCGCGTAAGACGGTGCCGCAGCGGCACGATCTGACCCGCCAGCGCGTGCTCGCCAAACTGCTGGCTGGAGGTGGCATCGATGATGATGCGCAGGTCGTCGCGCAGCTCCTTGAGGATCGACAGGACCTGGCCTGGCGGGATGTCGTGAGGGATGCGCTCCAGTGTCGCAATTCCGCTGACGAGCGTGCCGCCGAGCCCGTCGTGCAGGTCGTGTGCGAGATTGAGCCGTTCACTGAGCCGCGCATTGGCGACTTCGAACTCGCGCTGGCGATCCAGGTTGGCTGCGAGCTCCGCCTTGGCCGCGTCGATCTTGCAGTGCAGTTCGTCATTGAATCGTTCAATGCGGCGCAGGTTGGCGACGAAGCGCCAGGCCAGCACCAGCGCCATGGCGATCATCTGGAACTGCGAAGTGAGGGCTGCGTAGTAGAGGTTGTCCTTGAGGATGCCAAGAAAGCTCAGCAGGTCGTGTACCGCGGCGACAAGGAAAATTGCAATGCAAAACGAGAGGATGCGATGATCGGTGCGACCACTGCGCCAGGCAAAGCAGAGAAATACAAGGCACGTCGCGAAGAAATTGCACGCCAGTCCCACCGTCAGCGTGTTGCGTACGTCGGTCAGGTAACCGTGCGGCGCCCCGAGCATGACGGCCGCGCCCAACACTACCAGCGTCCAGAGCACCGCTTCGATGCGCGGCAGGCGCCGTTCGCAGAAGCGCACCATGGACATCGTGAAGGCAGCACTGTAGATGAGCAGCGCGATGATATTTGCGCGCCCCCAGGCATCGGTACTGGCAAACGGCCAGGTGCTCGTCGCCACCTGATTCAGCGCCACCCACCACCAGGCCAGCGACATCAGGCTGAACCATCCGTAGGTCACTTCTTGCCGGCGCATCACCCAGAGCGAAAAGAAGAAGCAACCTAGCGCGACGGTGACTGCAAGGCTGACCAACTGCAGGTCATGACGCAGCCGGTAGGCCTGTTCGTAAGCGGCCCGCAGGCGGTCCGGGTCGGCGACCGATACGGGTCCAAGGCCGGGTTGGTATGCCGACAGCCCCGAGACGCGAATCAGCAGCGTGTTGGTGCCCTCCCGCAACAGCGGCGGAGATATCAACTGATAACGGGGAGTATTCCAGGCTCGCGTGAGCGGTTCGACGAGGCTCGCGTCACGCATCAGCAAGCTGCCGTTGAGATAAACCGCCCCCGCCATATTCAGGTAAGCGAGCATCAGCGCCGTGGGTTGGCTTGCATCTGTGCATTGCCAGCTCAGCCGGTACCAGACCACGCCGTCGAACTCGGGCCAGCGCGAGGACCAGTCGTCCGGCAGCTTCACTGGGACCCAGCCCGCCGCCGGCGGGCTATCACCCTGCCAGGTCGATCGGGCAGCCTCTATGCGGGTGAAGGCCGTGGCGCCCGGCCCTTCCTGCGCGTTTGCAGCGCCGGCGAGGAGCGTGGCGCCCAAGATCAGCGCAACAAGCCATGCGCACGCGCTTCGAAAACGGCCTGCGTGCGGGAGTGGACGGCCAACTTCTTGTATATGTTCCTGATGTGGCATTCGACCGTCAGTCTGGACAAGGACAGCAAATCCGCGATCTCCCGATTGGTCAGGCCCTTGCCGACCAGCGAGAGGATTTCGATTTCCCGTGCGCTCAGCGGCGACGCGCCGACCAATCGGCGCGCATGAATTTGCGCCCCGCCGGGCAATGGTGCCGTCGTGGCGACCAGATCGAGGATATGCCTGGCAACGAAAGGATCGATCGGCGCTCCGCCGCGCAGCGCACTGCGGATCGACAAGGAAATCTCGAGGTCGTCGCGCTCCTTGAGCAGGTAACCGGTGGCACCCGCCTGCAGCGCGCTCACGATGACGCGCTCCGTGTTCCAGGTCGAGATTACCAGAATTGGCAAGGCGGGATCGCGCTCGTGCAACGCGCGAATGAGGTCGATGCCATTGCCGTCGGGCAGCCCGACGTCAACCAGCACCATCGCAAACGGCTGGGCGGTTAGCAGCGCATTGGCGTCGGCGAGGCTGCCGGCAAACCACAAGGCCTCATCGGCATAGCCGAGCGTGGCCAGGATCGTGCGTAGCCTGGTCTGCATCAGTGGCTCGTCCTCGACGACCAGCAAGGGCGCGGGCAACACCGATTCGCCGGTGTCAGTCAATGGTTGGCTCATGGGGTACGGTGCGGTCACGGCCAGAGTTTAGCTGTACCACCGGAATTGGCCGATCTCCGGATCACGCCAGGCTGACAGAAATCGGCCGTGAGGGGCATCCCCGGAACCAGGTAATCCGGGCGAATCTCGCCGGCGGGTAGCCGAGCTTACCAAATTGCTACCTTAAACCCGCTCAGTCCAGCTTTGCAGCAAAGTCAAGCAGTTGCTGTGCCGTCACCGTGGCCCCGCCACATACCACCACGGCAATGCTGGAGGCCGCCTGCAGCACCGGGGTGTCGCAATCCAATGCCGCCAAGGCTGCGCCGCATGCCGGCTCAACCAGGACGCGGTGTTCGTCAAGAAACCTTATCGCTGCCTCCACCGCCTGTTTGTCTGACACAACGACGCTGTGGATCTCGTGACGCTGCGCCCATCGGAGCGCGCCATCACACGGCCGCCTGGCGCCAAGCGACATCGCCACGCTGGTGATCTGTGAGAGTTCCACCGGCCTGCCTTCGGCAACCGAGCGGGCGTAGCAGTCCGCACCGTCGGTTTCTACCGCGATCACAGGCACGTCGGACGTGTTCGGTCTGGTTTCGGCGGGGATGGGTTGCGCGTTTGTCCCCGCAAGCCTGGCAACCGTCTGTCCGCCGACCGTGCGGCTGGTGCCACTGCCTGAGGTCGCTGACCGCTTCGACGTGGAATTCGCGTTCGACGAGGAGGTAGCGACGCCAGCGGTCAGGCAATTCGTGCAGGCGCTGCAGCACGTGATCGATGATCGGGCAAGCCAATAGCCGTTGGTTTCGTGACGGCCCGTGCCGGTCGGTCACATGACGCATTGCGCGGTTCCGGTGTCGGACAGCAAGCGGCACGTCAAAACATGCACTGCAGGGGCGGCGTCTCACATGGAATACCGTCGCCGTCCCCATCCATCTTTACCGCCGGGCAGTTTTTCAGATAGAAGCGCGCTTCCGCGCAGGATGCCATCTGGCTGCAGTGCTGTTTGCCCTCGCAGCGGAATGCCGGTTCCGCCGTTGCTGCCACGGCTGAAACCTCGATCTGCTGTGGCTCGGCCTGGGCAACGGGATTTGCCAAAGGCGCGTGCGTTTTGTAATAGATGAAGGCGGCCGCGACGGCCGCAACTACCAGCAAGCCCTTATACATGTTGACCCCTACCCTTCTTTTTCTTTTTGGAAATGGAAGGATGCCACAACAGCGTCGTTGTCGGTCAGGCGCTCTGCCACTACTCTGCCAGCCTTGCTGCGACCTCGCCTACCATGTCGTGCAACTCTGAACCCAGCTTTTGGCGCAACGCACGGTGGGCTGGCTGCCACAGCGCCAGGGCCTGCTGCAACTTGAAGGCGCCAGCCTCTGTCAACCACACCGCGCGGCGGCGGCGATCCGCTTCGGACGTGACGACTTCCACCAGCCCCGTGCTGACAAGCTGATCCACATTCCTCGACATTGTCGATTGATTCAGTCCGGCTCGTTGCGCCAATGAGGCAAGGGTGTCGTCCGTTGCTGACGCGATCAGGCACATCAATCCAAATTGGGTACTGGACAGGCCAGATGAAGCCAACGCCTCATCCAGCTCCGCTGTAATTCTGCGCGCCAACAGGCGCGACCACCAGCCGAGATCGACATCGAGAACCGCAGCGGCGTCTGCGCGCAGGGTCCTGGCTCCTTGTCTTCGCTTTTGCATGCCGATACTATATGCAGATGCATTGTTTGTATCTGCATATAGTACCAACAACGAGGAGATCTGACGAGATGGAATATCGATACGGCCTTGCCTCACCCGCCGACGTCGCAAACATGAACGGCAGGGCAATTCTTCAAGCCATTGTGGACGGACACCTGCCGCAGCCGCCCATCTCACAGGCCCTCGACTTCTGGTTAGTTGAGGTCGGCGACGGATTCGCCGCGTTCGAAGGCGAGCCGTCGTCCAGACTGCTCAATCCAATGGGTTCGGTGCACGGCGGATGGCCCCTGACGCTCATCGACAGCGCAGCCGGCTGCGCAGCCAACTCCCTACTTCCCGCCGGCACTGGTTACACCACTATCGAAACAAAGGGCAATTTCTCCCGGCCGATCAAGCCCGATACAGGCCGGGTCCGTGTCGAAGGCCGCGTTGTCAGCCACGGCCGTCAGATCATTACCGCGGAAGCTCGCGTGCTTGCGAAGGACGGGCGCGTTCTGGCCCATGGCACGTCTACGCTACTCGTGCTATCGCCTGCGCGGGAACAATAGGCAAACCAAGCGAATGTCTGGGGAAGCCGGCTTGAGTCGGGCTGGCGACCACAGACATTCGGCTGGACTGCGGGGTTGGTGAGGCGCTTTCCATTCGGAATCTGACAAGCTAATGTTGAACTAGCTGCGCGCAGATGACGGAGGCGGATATGGGCATGGTCTCAATAGAACCCGGCAGCTATCACGTTGCACCGCCACAAAACCCCGGCGAAGTCATCGATCTGATCCGGACGCACGCGATCCAGGTGGTTGACCTCAGGTTCACCGACTTGCCCGGCGTGTGGCAGCACTTCTCGATCACGCTGCCGGAAGTCAACGACGACCTGTTCTCGGCCGGCATCGGTTTCGACGGGTCTTCCATTCGCGGGTTCCAGGAAATCCACGAGTCCGACATGCTGGTCAGGCCTGACCCGGCCACGGCATTCATCGATCCGTTTTGCGCAGCACCAACGCTGGCGCTGATCTGCGACGTGCTGGACCCTGTCCTGCACCAGCCGTATTCGCGCGATCCGCGCCACATCGCACGCAAGGCAGAGCTCTACCTCCGGCAAACCGGTCTTGCCACGGTTTGCTACCTTGGTCCCGAACTTGAATTCTTTATTTTCGACTCCATCCGCTTCGGGCAGGACCAGCACTCTGGCTACTACCATGTCGAATCCGCCGAAGGCGAATGGACCTCGGGGCGTGACGAAGGCGCCTATGGTGGCGGCAATCTCGGCTACAAGCAGCGCTACAAGGGAGGATATTTTCCCGTGCCGCCAAGCGATACGCTGCAGGACATCCGCTCCGAAATCGTGCTCGCGCTGATGCAGGCCGGCATCCAGGTCGAGGTGCATCACCATGAGGTCGCCACGGCGGGCCAGAACGAAATCGACATGCGCTTTGCGCCACTGATGCGAATGGCAGACAACGTGATGATGTACAAGTACATCTGCAAGAACGTTGCGCGCCGCCACGGCAAGGTCGCCACCTTCATGCCCAAGCCGCTGTTTGCCGACAACGCGAGCGGCATGCATTGCCACCAGAGCCTCTGGCGCGACGCCGAGAACCTCTTTTATGACAAGAACGGTTGGGCGCAGACGTCCCAGATGTGCCGTTGGTATATAGGCGGCTTGCTCAGCCACGCCCCCGCGCTGATGGCTTTTTGCGCACCGAGCACGAACTCCTACAAGCGGCTGGTGCCCGGATACGAGGCGCCTGTCAACCTGGCCATGTCGCAGCGCAACCGGTCCGCCGCGGCCCGGATTCCCATGGTTTCGGATTCCCCAAGTGCCAGGCGCGTTGAATTTCGCTGTCCTGACCCGTCCGCCAATGCCTATCTAGCCTTCTCGGCAATGCTGCTCGCCGGCCTGGACGGCATTGAAAACCAGACGGATCCCGGCGACCCGCTCGACAAGAACATCTATGATCTGCCACCGGAGGAAGCGGCCAGCATCCGGCAGGTACCAGGTTCGCTCGAAGAGTCGCTTTGCGCGCTGGAAGCCGACTCAGCGTTCCTGCGAAAAGGTGATGTTTTCACTGAAGACCTGATCAGCACCTGGATCGACTACAAGCGCACGCGCGAGATCGATACCTTGAAGGTGCGGCCGCACCCATGGGAATTCCAGCTCTACTTCGACATTTGATCACCGTAGGTGGCGCCGGGACGACGAACGCTGGCGGCCCAGCCGGTGATGGAAGACTGTGCATCCCGCCGGCCGATCATTAGTCCACGAGGAATCGTTCGCATAGCAGGGCCCAATACGCCGCACCGACAGCAATGTTCCCGTCATTGAAGTCGTAGCCGGGATTGTGGACCGAGCAGCCTCCGGCCATTCCGCCTTCGCCGTTTCCGATCCACAGGTAGCAGCCGGGCACGGCATCCAGCATGAAGGCAAAGTCCTCACTTGCGGCAATGGGCGACGCCTTGCAATTGACGTGGCTCGGGCCCAGCAACTCCAGAGCAACCTGGCTCGCGAACGCCGTTTCAGCCGGCGTATTCACCAGGACTGGGTATCCGCGCTGATAATCGACCTGCGCCGTGACGCCATAGCTCTGCGCCTGCGCCGATACCAGATCCCTGACACGCTGTTCGATCTGCTCTCGCACATCGCGGTCCAGTGCGCGGACACTCAGCCTGAGCACGGCATGCGAGGGAATGATATTGGAGACGGTACCGGCCTGGAATGCGCCCACGGTAATGACCGCCGCTTGCAGCGGATCGACATTGCGCGCCACGATGGTCTGCAAGGCCATCACGATGGAGGCGCCGGCCACGACAGGATCGGCCGCGTGGTGTGGGATCGCTGCATGGCCACCGACGCCTTCCAGCGTAATGGTCACGTTGTCGGCCGAAGCCTGCGCCGCGCCCTCACGCAAGAGCAGACGGCCCGATGCGGTGCCCGGTACGTTGTGCATGGCGAAGACGGCATCGCAAGGGTACTTCCTGAACAGTCCGTCCTCCATCATCTTCTTTGCACCGCCCAACCCCTCCTCTGCCGGCTGGAAGATAAGGTTCAGCGTTCCACTGAAACCGCCGCGCCGGGCGAGGTACTTTGCTGCGCAAAGCAGCATGGTGGTATGCCCATCATGCCCGCAGGCGTGCATGACGCCAGGATGGCAGCTGGCATAGGCCAGCCCTGTGGCCTCCTCCATCGGCAAGGCATCCATGTCGGCGCGGATGCCAAGGCTGCGGTTGCCCGAACCGCGCCGCAGCCGGCCGACGACCCCCGTTGTCCCCAGCCCGCGCCCGACCTCATAGCCCCATTCGGCGAGCAGGCTGGCAACGATGTCGCTGGTGCGATGTTCCTCGAAGCCGAGTTCCGGATGCCGGTGCAGGTCACAGCGAACTGCTACGAACTCTTCGGCGCTATCCCGCAGCGCGGCCAGGATGGGATGCATGGCGTCCTTATTGCGGCTGCAAGCCGATGGCACGGGCAATGCCGCGGTATTGTTCGATGCTCTGCTGATAGGCCTTCTGACTTTCCGCAAGCGACACCGGCCTGGACGCAGGCAGGTTCGCGGCATCCAGGCTGGCGCGCACCGAGGGGTCGGCCAGCGTATGCACAATCGCGTTGTGCACCGCCTGCACAACCGGCTCGGCTGTGTCCTTCTTCACGAAGATCCCGGCCCAGGTTGAATAGTTGAAGCCCCGCAGCGCCTTGCTTTCATTGACGCTGGGCACCGACTTCACTGCATCCACGCGTGTGGGCGACAGGACCGCCAGCATCCTGACCTGGCCGGTGCGCATGCGTTCGATATCAGGCTTGCCAAACGGCGAGATAAAGATATCGACGATTCCGCCAACGAGGTCCTGGATCACGGGCGCGCCGCCCTTGTAAGGCACGTGAGTCATCGGCGCTCCGATGGTTTGGGACATATGCGCCCCCAGGAGGTGATAGAGCGAGCCGATGCCGACGCTGGCATACGTCAGTGGTTTGCCGGCCTTGGCTGCCTGCGCGGCATAGGCGGCCAGTTCGTCGACATCCTTTACCGGCAGATCCCTGCGCACCAGGATGGCAAGATCGACCGCGCCGACCATATGCACCAGCCGGAAATCCTCGCTCCTGAATTTGATTGCGGCATTGGCCAGCGGCGTAGTGATGAGCTCGCCGGGCCCTGCCTGCAATAGCAAATGGCCGTCGGCCGGTGCGTGAAGGACCTTCTGCGCGGCAATTGCTCCACCAGCTCCCCCGAGGTTTTCGACGATGACCGGCTGCCCGAACTGCCGGGCGAGGGGCCCGTTCAGGTTCCGGGCAACAACGTCGGAGAGGCCCCCCGCCGGGAACGGCACCATCAGCGTTACCGGCCGGTCAGGAAAGCCGTGTGCCGGCGCCAGGCCGGCAAGAAGCAGTGCTGCAACCAGGCCGCCGAGCCAACGGCGGCCGACGTTCTTGAATCGGGTCATGGCTGTCTCCTCAATCCGTGTTCTTGTGGAATCGGATCGTAAAGCGCCATCAAGCATGCGTCCAATGCATTATCAGACTAAAATTTATTCAAAAATCTCATCACGAAGTGCGCAATGCATCTCAAACATCTCAAGCATCTGCTGATGGTGGCGGATATGGCGTCCTTCAGCCAGGCGGCGCAACGCCTGCACCTGACCCAGTCCGCGCTGAGCCGGAGCATCCAGACGTTGGAGGATGAACTGGGAGGCCGCCTGATCGACCGGCACGGCAAGCGCAATGTGCTGACCCCATTGGGGGAGCTGATTGCCAACCGGGCCCGGCGCATCGTGTTCGAGGAAGCGGAACTGCATCGCAGCGTCGAACTGTTCCACCACCACCACCTGGGTGCCATCCGCGTCGGCCTGGGCGCCGGGCCGGGCGCAGTGCTGGCGACGCCGTTTCTGCGATACATGGCCAGGCACCATCCCGGCATACAGGTCAGCGTGTCGCTTGGTACTTCCGATGCGCTGATGATCCAGCTGCGTCAGCGATCGCTTGATGCAGTCGTCGTGGAGGTGAGCAGCGTGGCGCCAGCAACGGACCTTCGCCACGAGTTGCTGAACGCGTTGCAGGGTCGCTTTATCTGCCGCACAGGACATCCGCTTGTGCAACAGGCCGCCGGCGGAGACGCTGTAACGTTTGACGATGTCATGCGTTATCCGCTGGCTTCCGCCCCGCTCAGCACGGAAGTCGCGCGCAACCTCGTGAAGCGCTTCGGACCGCGCGCCGATCCGGAGCATTGCCTGAGCCTCAGGTGCGAGAATGTCCGGAGCCTGGTCGAAGCTGTGCTGGATTCCGACGCGATACTGTTCAGCATCGTCGCGGCAGTGCGTGCGGAGATTGCCGCAGGAAAACTATGCGAACTGGACACTACCCCAGCGGTCGATGACGGCCCCCGCTATGCCTTCTTCACCCTGGCGGGGCGAACCGAGGCACCGAGCATGGAAATATTCCGAAAATTCATGGGCAAGCATTTGCGTGACTAGCCGCCGCCCGGCGCGGCGTCATCTCCTGGCAGGCCGTGCTGACGGTGAAATGCGTCCTGTGGACCGTCGGTGACCGGCATCACGGCACATCCATGCCATCAACGACTCGCGCTGGCAGACCCCGCTGCACGCAGATGCTGCAGCAGCGTCCTTGCCTCCGGCAGGAGACCAGCTTCATCCCTCACGCCCAGCCAGAGAATGCGTGAGGCCCAGGCGTCGGACAGGTAGACGGCATGCAGCCCGGCACCCAGCAGTTCGGGCCGGACCGCGCCATCCGGCAGGACGCCGATGCCCAGGCCGGCCTCGATCATCCGGCAGATCGCATCGAAGCTGCTGACCTGGATCCTCAGCCGCACAACCTTGTCCAGTGCCGATGCAGCGTCGGTCAGGCGCTGCAGCAGCGAGCTGCCCTGGTTGAGGCCGACAAAGTCGTACTCCAGGGTTTCGTCGAAACTCACTTCCGAGCGCCCGGCCAGCGGATGCCCGGCAGGCACCAGGACGACCAGGCGGTCACGCCGATAGACAGACTTCCTGATGTCATAAGCGGGCACGTTGTCGGCGAACACGCCGATATCGGTTTCACCGGACAGCAGCGCCACCACCACGTCCTGGCTCAGGCGCTCCTCCAGGCTGATCCTGATCATCGGCTGCGAAGCCAGGAAGCTTGCCAGGTCGTGCGGAAGGAACTGGATCACGGCTGACGTATTGGCCCAGACCTTGACGTGTCCGCGCACGCCGGTGGCGAAGTCGCTCATCTCGCCCGCCATCTGGTTGACCTTGTCGAGCACCATGCGCGCATGCTGGACCAGCTCATGGCCAGCCGGCGTCAGCTCAAGCCCGCGCCGAACCCGCAGGAACAGCGCGCATCCCACCGTGCGCTCAAGGTCTGCGATCCGTTTGCTCAGGGCCGACAGCGTCATGTGTGACTTGTTCGCCGCCTGCGTCAGCCCGCCGCATTGGGCCACCAGCTGGAAGACGCGCAGGGACTGGAGATCGAAATGGGCAGGATTGATCATCGGATTGCACTGGCGACGCGCGCCGACTGGATTGAAAGTCAGGAAAGGCTAGTAAGCCGCTCGCGCCTTGTCAAACGGCGCGCCGGGCTTCCCGAATCTCGATGCTAGCCTTGATCCGCCTGGGATAGCCGACAAGTGGCGGGTTGTGCCGGTGGTGGTGCCCCCGTACAGCAATATGGACCACCTTTTCCCGTCAGGAAAGGACGGTTGAGAATCCATCGATTACCAGGCAACGGCTTTTGACCCACTATCTCCAGCACACACACAGCAGGAGCCATCGAGTTGACGTCCTCCCCTGCCTAAAGGCAGGGGATTCCCACACTTGGCGATGCACGTCCGCATCGGAGAATGTTTAACGCAGCATTGGTATCACGGTCATGCACGACACCACATCTACTGCAAGTCCACTCTCTTATTCGCAGTCCTGCGATACCTTTCGGCCGCGTCGTGCTGTCCTTCGAACCGCACGCCGAACAGGACTGGGTAGAACCGCTTTCGTTCACTTCCTCAAACGTAGCTCCGTGCGCAATCGCTTTGTAGCGGAGCTTCTCCCGGAAGGACGACCAGGATGCGTCGTAGACGCTCTTCGCCATCTTAGTTTTGGCGAGTTTCAAAGCCGACACGTTGCCGACCGCGATGTAATCGAAGCGCCGGACGAGCTCGAGCGCAAGCTTGTGCTGGAAGTCGGCGCGGGCATTCGCCACCTTGGCATACAGCTTGGCAATATGCCGCTTGTGCTTTCGCGCACGCTGCGCCTTCGCCAGTCGTTCGGCGGCATGCCGGCCAAAGCGGTCATTGGGGAGCTTCTCGCCGGTCGAGAGCGTCGCGAAGTCCTTCAAACCAAGATCGATGCCGACGCCAGTTTGAATCGGGCGTGCCGGCATATCAGCAACCTCTATCACGATGTTGAGAAACCAGTTCCCGCGCGAATCCTGCGCAAAGTTGGTGCCGTCCCTGATCTTGCCTTCGGGCAACAGGCGACTATTGAACACGCGGAAGGTATGCCCGGCAAAGCGAAACGCCTCGCGCTCTCGCTTCAAATCGCGGCACTTCATGGGCACCCATCCAAGCTCTTCCTACCGCGGTATCGCAAGTAAGGACGGCGATGCTGGCTGCGCGATTTCGCGTACTGCTCGCATGTCGCGTTGACCGTGCCGGAATGAATGCCGAGTTCCTTGCTGCTGCCGGTGGTCAGCACGTTCAGATCGAACCCGCTCGGCCACTTCTTCCCCCATTTGAGCGCGTGCTTCTGCGAGTCATTGCAGAAGTTCCAGACGTAGTTCACCGCGCGGCTCTGCTGATTGAGCAGGCCGTTCAGCGACTTCACCCGGTAGCGATAGACGAGAAGCATGCCGGCCATTCTAATTTGGGATTGCTTGCTGCCGGCAGCACTCCTTTCACTCCCCGCCATGAATGGCGAGGTTTCTCGGAGCAAATCTGATGGAGATGGAAACAAGCAAGTCAAAGCCCCTTGCCGGCGTACGCGTCCTGGAACTGGGGCAGCTGATCGCGGGGCCGTTTGCCGCGCGCATGCTGGCGGCGTTCGGCGCGGAAGTGATCAAGGTCGAGCCGCCGGGCACGGGCGATCCGCTGCGCAAGTGGCGGCTGTTGCATGAAGGCACCTCGGTCTGGTGGGAGGCACAGTCCCGCGACAAGCAGTCGGTCACGCTGGACCTGCGCACGCCGCAAGGCCAGGAAGTCGTGCGCAAGCTGGCCGCGCAAAGCGACGTGCTGATCGAGAACTTCCGCCCGGGCACGCTGGAAGGCTGGGGCCTGGGCTGGGACAGCCTGCGCACGGCCAACCCCGGGCTGGTGATGCTGCGCGTGTCCGGCTATGGCCAGACCGGCCCCTATCGCGACCGGCCGGGCTTCGGCGTCATTGGCGAAGCGATGGGCGGCTTGCGCCACCTGAGCGGCGAGCCGGGCCGCACCCCGGTGCGCGTGGGGGTATCGATCGGGGACTCCCTGTCCGCGCTGCACGGTGTGATCGGCATCCTGCTGGCGTTGCGGCACCGGGAGCAGAACGGCGGCCAGGGCCAGGTCGTGGATGTGGCCTTGTACGAGTCGGTGTTCAGCATGATGGAGAGCCTGCTGCCGGAATACTCGGTGTTCGGCGCCGTGCGGCAGGCGGCCGGCAGCAGTCTTCCCGGCATCGCGCCGACCAATGCGTACCGCTGCGCCGACGGCAAGTATGTGCTGATCGCTGGCAATGGCGATGGCATCTTCAGGCGGCTGATGGACATGATCGAGCGCCCCGACCTGCGCGACGACGCTGCCCTGGCCCACAACGACGGCCGGGTCAGCCAGGTCGCGATGCTCGACGCCGCCATTGGCGAATGGGCGGCACAGCGCAGCCTGGAAGCGGCACTCGACGCGCTCAATGGCGCCCGCATCCCCGCGGGCAAGATCTACGACGTCGCCGATATCGCCAGCGATCCGCACTACCGCGCGCGCGACATGATCCTGGACGCGCAATTGCCGGACGGCACCCCCGTCCAGTTGCCCGGCATCGTGCCGAAGCTGAGCGCCACCCCCGGCGCACTGCCCAACCC
>NZ_JBYSZI010000040.1:0-69736 GCF_058787075.1 Cupriavidus sp. FW305-46 | reverse complement strand
CGCCCTCCCCACCAGCCCGCAACTGCCGGCAGCGGTGCTTGCCGTGTTCGCGGCGGTGCTGCTGGTCGCCGCTTGCAGCCGTGAGCGCGCCGACACCTGGCAAGGCTATGTCGAAGGCGAATTCGTCAGCGTGGCCTCGCCGTTCGCCGGGCGCCTCGACACGCTGTCGGTGCAGCGCGGCCAGCAGGTCGGCCAGGGCGCCGCGCTGTTTGCCCTCGAATCCGACGACGAGCGCGCCGCGCGCCAGCAGGCCGAAGACCAGCTGCGCGCGGCCGAGGCACAGCTGCAAGACCTGAAGACCGGCAAGCGCCCGGTCGAAGTCGAGGTCAGCCGCGCCCAGCTGGCGCAGGCACAGGCCCAGGCGCAGCGCAGTGCCGCGGCCTTGCGGCGCGACCAGCGCCAGTATGAGATCGGCGGCATCGCGCAAGCGCAGCTGGACGAATCGCGCGCGCAAGCCAGCAGCGACGCCGCACGTGTGCGCGAACTGCAGCGCGATATCGACGTGGCCCGGCTGCCGGGCCGGGATGCGCAGCAAGCCGCGCAGGCCGCGCAGGTGGCCGCCGCGCGCGCGGCGCTGGCGCAGGCCGAGTGGAAGCTGTCGCGCAAGACCGTTGCCGCGACCCAGGCGGGGCTGGTCTACGACACGCCCTACCGCCTCGGCGAATGGGTGCCGGCGGGCAGCCCGGTGGTGCGCATGCTGCCGCCGGGCAACGTCAAGGTGCGCTTCTATGTGCCGGAGACCGTGGTGGGCGCGCTGCGCAACGGCCAGGCGGTGCAGGTGCGCTGCGACGGCTGCGCCGCGCCGGTGGCGGCCACCATCAGCTACGTCGCCAACGAGGCCGAATACACGCCGCCGGTGATTTACAGCAACGAGACGCGGCGCAAGCTGGTGTTCCTGGTCGAAGCGCGCCCGGCGGCGGCCGATGCGCCCAGGCTGCGGCCGGGCCAGCCCGTTGAAGTGGTGCGGCAATGAACACGACAATCAACGGCAGCGCAAGCGAACTCGCCATCGACGTGCGCGGCCTGAACAAGCACTTCGGCGACAAGCACGTGGTCAACGACCTCAGCATGCAGGTCGCGCGCGGCGAGATCTTCGGCTTCCTCGGCCCCAACGGCAGCGGCAAGACCACCTCGATCCGCATGATGTGCGGGCTGCTGACGCCCGATTCCGGCGAGGGCACCTGCCTGGGCTACGACATCCGCAGCGAGTCCGACGAGATCAAGCGCCGCGTCGGCTATATGACGCAGAAGTTCTCCTACTGGGACGACCTGTCGATCCGCGAGAACCTGGACTTTGTCGCGCGCGTCTACGGCATGCCGAACCGGCGCGAGGCGGTCGACCGCGCGCTGGAAGACCTGGGCCTGGCCACGCGCTCGGCGCAGCTGGCCGGCGCGCTGTCTGGCGGCTGGAAGCAGCGGCTGGCGCTGGCGGCGTGCCTGCTGCACGAGCCCGAGCTGCTGCTGCTCGACGAACCCACCGCGGGCGTGGACCCCAAGGCCCGGCGCGACTTCTGGGAGCAGCTGCACCAGCTGGCCGCGCGCGGCATCTCGGTGCTGGTCAGCACGCACTACATGGACGAGGCCGAGCGCTGCCACAAGCTGGCCTATATCGCCTACGGCAAGCTGCTGGCGCAGGGCACCGCCGATGAAGTGGTGGCCAGCCAGAAGCTGTCGACCTGGAGCGTGGAAGGCGACGACCTCGCCGCGCTGTCCGAGCAGTTGCAGGGTGCGCCGGGCGTGGGGCAGACCGTGGCCTTCGGCACCGCGCTGCATGTGACCGGGCGCGATGCGCAGGCGCTGGCCGATACGCTTGCGCGGCTGGCGGGACCGGGCCGGCGCGTCGAGCAGACCCAGACCAGCCTGGAAGACGTGTTCATCCACATGATGAGCGGGGCCGAAGACAATATGGCTGTCCGCAAGGCCAGGGAGGCGTCATGACAGCCGCCGCCCGCAAGCCGGCCGCGCAACAGCGCTTCTCGTTGCAACGCTGGTGGAGCATCGTGCTCAAGGAATTTCTGCAGCTGCGGCGCGACCGCGTCACCTTCGGCATGATCATCGGGCTGCCGATCATGCAGCTGCTGCTGTTCGGCTTTGCCATCAACACCGATCCGCGCCACCTGCCGACCGCAGTGATTGCCGCCGACCAGAGCGAATTCACGCGTTCCTTTATCGCCAGCATGGAGCAATCGACGTATTTCAAACTGGTCGGCACGCTGCCGGACGAACAGGCCGGGCGCGAGGCGCTGATGAAGGGCGAGGTGCAGTTCGTGCTGACCATCCCGCCCGACTTCACGCGCCGTCTGCTGCGCGGCGAACGGCCCGCCCTGCTGGTCGAGGCCGATGCCACCGATCCCTCCGCCACCGGCCAGGCCATCGCCGCGCTGCCGCAGCTGCCTTACCGCGTAGCCGCGCATGACCTGAACGGATCGCTGGCGCCGCTGGCCGGCGGCAAGCCGCCCTTCGACGTGCAGGTGCAGCGGCTCTACAACCCGGAAGGCATCACGCAATACAACATCATTCCCGGCCTGATGGGCGTGATCCTGACGATGACCATGGTGATGATGACCGGCCTGGCCATGACGCGCGAACGCGAGCGCGGCACCATGGAGAACCTGCTGGCCACGCCGGTGCGGCCGCTCGAGGTGATGACCGGCAAGATCGTGCCCTATATCTTCATCGGCCTGATCCAGGCGACCATCGTGCTGCTGGCCGCGCGCTGGATCTTCAGCGTGCCGTTCGTTGGCTCGGTGCTGGCGGTGTACCTGGCGGCGCTGCTGTTTATCGCGGCCAACCTGACGGTGGGCATCACGCTGTCGTCGCTGGCGCAGAACCAGCTGCAGGCGATGCAGCTGACATTCTTCTACTTCCTGCCCAACATCCTGCTGTCCGGCTTCATGTTCCCGTTCGCCGGCATGCCGGGCTGGGCGCAGGCCATTGGCAACATCCTGCCGATGACGTATTTCCACCGCATGGTGCGCGGCATCCTGCTCAAGGGCAACGGCTGGGTCGAGCTATGGCCCAATGTGTGGCCGATGGCGCTGTTCATCGTGGTGGTGATGACGATTGCGGTGCGCTTCTACCGCCGCACGCTGGACTGAAGGGGTTGGCCATGCAACGACTCACGCCTCTGTTTGCCGCCGCGGCACTGTTGTGCGGCTGCGCCGTAGGCCCCGACTTCCGCGCGCCCGCACCGCCGGACGACGCCGGCTACGTGCCGGGCCCGCAGCCGGTGGCAACCGTCGCGGCCGACGCCGCGGACGCGGGCGGGCAATCCCACGCGCAAACCCTGGCCGCCGGCGCCGACGTGCCCGCGCAGTGGTGGACACTGTTCCGCAGCCCGGCACTGGACGCCACCATCCGCGGCGCGCTGGATGCCAGCCCGACGCTGGCGCAGGCGCGCGCCCGGCTGCGCGAGGCGCAGGAGAACCTGGCCGCGCGCACCGGCGCGACGCGCTGGCCCGCCGTCGACGCAAAACTGAACACCACGCGCCAGCAGGTCGACTTCCAGTCCCTGGGCATCACCGCGATCCCCAGCCCGGGCCCGTTCACGCTTTACGGCGCCACGGTGCAGGTGTCGTACGTGCTCGACCTGTTCGGCGGCCAGCGGCGCGAACTGGAAGGACTGCAGGCAGCGGTGGACTACCAGCGCTATGAACTGGAAGCCGCGCGCCTGGCGCTGGCCGCCAACGTGGCCACCGCGGCCATCCGCGAAGCCGGCCTGCGCGCGCAACTGGCCGATACCGCCGCCGTGGCGGCGGCCCAGCAGCGCCAGCTTGGCATCACCGAGGAACGCCTGCGCGCGGGCGGCGTCGCGCGCGTCGACGTGCAGCGCCAGCGCGCGGAGCTTGCGCAAACCCAGACCCTGGTTCCGGCCCTGCAACGCCAGCTCGATGCCACGCGGCACCAGCTCGCGGTGTACACGGGCCAGACCCCGGCCTCGGCCACACTGCCCGAGTTCCGTCTCGACGACCTGCACCTGCCCGACACGCTGCCGGTCAGCCTGCCGGCCACGCTGGCACGCCGCCGTCCCGATATACGCGCGGCCGAGGCCCTGCTGCACCAGGCCTCGGCCAATATCGGCGTGGCTACGGCCAACCTCTATCCGCAGATCACGCTGAGCGCCAGCGGCGGCACGCAAGCCACCGCGGCGCGCGACCTGTTCAGCAGCCTGAACGTATGGAGCCTGGCCGCGGGGCTGGTGCAGCCCGTATTCCGCGGCGGCGAGCTGCAGGCGCGCAAACGCGCGGCGGAAGCGGCTTATGAGCAGTCGCTGGCCGCGTATCGGCAAGCCGTGCTGCAGGGCCTGCAGAACGTGGCCGATTCGCTGCGCGCACTCGAAACCGATGCCGCCGCGCTGCGCGAACGCGCCGACAGCGCGCGGCAGGCGCGCGATACGCTGGCGGTGGTGTCGGAGCAGTACCGGCTCGGCGGCGTCAGCCAGCTGACGGTGCTGGATGCCGAACGGCAGTCGCGCCAGGCGTCGCTGGAACTGGCGCAGGCGCGCGCCGACCGGCTGGCGGATTCGGCGGCGCTGCTGCAGGCGTTGGGGGGTGGGTGGTGGGAGGAGGAAGGCGGCGCTGTGGCGGCAGTGCCGCGGTGATGGCGGCTGGCTAGGTCTTGTCGCTCTGCGTGTGCCAGTAGGTGCGCTTGCGCTTGCCGGTGCTGGCGGGCTTCACCTCCTGGCCGCCCAGCGATGACTTGTCGTCGCCGCCCGAGGCACCAGCCTTGCCGCCCCCGATCAGCACCGGGACCAGCCGGGTCGATCCGTCGGTCTGCGTGACCGACACCATGCCGAACACCGGCGACGGCGGCAGCCCGCCGTTGTCGAACCTGACGAACCGCGGCCCGTTGTTCATGCCAAGCCCGGTCAGGAATGACACCGCGTAGCCCCGCGCAACGCCCAGGTCGGGATAGCAGGCTCCGGGCTCGACCTTGGAAGGCGTGTTGGTGCCGAAGTACGTATAGCCCGCCACGGTCAGCGGCGCATTGACCGCCTTCTCGCCGAATTCCAGCGACAAGTAGAAGCCGCTCGCCACCGCCGAATCGCGGTAGGCCACGTTGGTCGCGTCGACAAGATCGGCCGCCTTGACCGCCGTCCAGGTCGAAGGCAGCTTCCCGTCGACGTTCGGGTCCTTGACCATGAAGAAGCGGTTCTGCACGTTCTGCGCCGCGCCAGGGGTCTGGCTCAGCGAGTACAGCGGCTTTTCGCGGTCGCCCGAGGCGATCATCACAGCGTCGTACTTGCCGGTGGCGACGACATCGGGCGGATAGAGAAACTTGCGCGCATCGTTGGTGTCCACTGCGCCGCCCAATTGCGCGAGCTTGCCGACCGTCCACGTCGACGGAGTATCCGTATCCGTCGATCCGAAGTCGATACGCCAGACATTGCCGCCGACGTCGCCGACATAAGCCTTTTCGGCATAGCCATCACCATTGCGGTCCACCACGGCAACGTCGGAAGGAATCGCGCGGCTGTTGATGGTGACGCAGGTGCCCGTGCTGATGCCAGCGCAATTGGCCAGGGCTGCCCAGACCACATTGCCCGTCCCGGCGTCGAGCACGATCACGCCGCGGCCTTGCTTGTTCGTCGCCGTGGCGATGCCATTGAGCGCGGGGTCGGTATCCTCGCCGTCGGGGTCGTAGCCCGCACCCATGATCAGCACAGGCGTCGGGTAGCCGCGCACGCGCATCACCCGCGGCTGCGACCAGGTCTGCCCCAGTTCAGGGATGTCGGCGTTGGTCTTGCTCCAAAGGTACTCCGGCTTTGCCGGATCCTTGACGTCCAATGCATAAATCAGGCGACCGCCGCGCCGTGCGGTCAGGTAGATCTTTACCTGCGGCGTGGCCGGGGTGCTCAGGTCCTGGTAGACCGTGGTGGTGCCGTCGAAGAAATAGTCGCGTGGAGCAAACTGGACCTCGGCGGTGTCCTGCGGGCTGCCCGTCAGCCGCACCTCGGGCGCGTTGCTATAGATCCGCGCCAGCTTGCCGTAGAACTCGGGAGCGATGAAGCCCCACAGTTCACCGCCCGCGCGCACCGTGCCCGCAGTGGTGGAAATGGCTGCAGTGCGGTTACCGTTGACGGCATGGAACACACCGTCATTGGCACCGTAGAAGACCACTACGCCAGTGGTGCCGCCGTAGTCGACCACCACCGGGCGCGAATGCAGCACGTCGCCGTGGATCGAGCCGCGCACCGTGACGTTGCCGCCGGGGCCGGGCTCCGCCTCTTTCTTGGGGTCGGTGCCGGTCAGCGTGGCGAAGACGTCCTTGCCGCGCACCCAGTTGATCATATTGGCCACATCCGCGGCAGCGGTCTTCAGCAGCGACGGACCGTTGCCCTCGGTGAGGGCCTTGTTGGCGGTATCGAAATTCGCCAGCGCGGTCCCCTTGCTGCATTTCGCGTCGGCGCAGGTCAGCAGCCGGCGCCCGGCCTGACTGGTCAGGTAGTCTGCGCGCAGCATTTCTCCGGCGCCGCCCTTCTCGACGACCTCGCCGTCGGGTGAATCCTTGGCAATGCGCAGCAGCGACGAGGCATTCTTCCAGAACCCGTCCGAGGGCCAGTCCGTCACGATGCTGGAGCTGCCCACCGCCTTCGGCGGATCCTCGGTCCAGTAGCTGCGGGCATTGGGCGATATAAACCCGGTCCCCGCGTTGCTAACCGCATTCTTCGGGGGCTGGTCGATCGCGCCTTGCACCCCGGCGTCGAGCATCACCAGATTGCCGTTGCTGTCATAGCCCAGCTTGTACTGTTTGAGGTTGCCCACCCAGCGCGGACGGGCCTTGCCGTCCGGGCGGAACATGCCGATATAGACCTGGTTCAGGTACGAACCCTGCCCGTTCACGCTGACCGGCAGGCTGACCGAGGCAAACACGTTGTTGACCGCCTGCATCTCGTTGAAGATGTCCTTCAGCGCCTTCGAAAGCGCGTCGTCATCTCCGGCCCGGACTGTAAAGTTGCCGCCCCCGCCCTTCTGGGCCATGCTGGTGACGAACTGCAGGTAGTCCTGGCTTTGCTGGCTACCGTCAGTGACGCCGATGGTGTAGGTAATGATGTTCTGGCGCGTCGCCGTGGTCGAGCCCGCGTTGTTGGCGGCGTTCAGGTCCAGGTCGTTCAGGAAGCGCGACCACTCATCGCCCCAGTTGTCGATGTTGTTGCCCCTGGGCAGCGGGATCGGAGTGAGCTGCGCGGTGGTGGCGCCCGCCTCCTTGAGCTTGTTGTAGGCATCCTGGCCGGAGTCCTGCGGCTTGCCGTTGTTGAGCGCGTTGGCGATGTAGATGATGAAGTTCTTCTGGCACGGGTTGGTGATCGGCGACTTGTATGTGGTGCCGGACAATCCCGTCTTGCCGGAGAAGAAGGCCCATGCCTCCTGCATGGCGCCGCCGACCTGCGAGTTGTTGGCACTGTCCTTGGTACGGTCGATAGTCTTGATGTAGTCGAGCATGTCCTGTCCGCCCGCACCTTTCTCCATCAGCACCAGCCCGGACGGCGCGGTGGGCGGCGTCACCTTCGGGAAGCGGAACTGGCCACCCGTATTGGTGCCCTGCCCGAACATCATCACGCCAAGGTTGATCTTGCCGTTCGTCTTGTCATCATTGATCAGGTCCGACACCGCCTTGTACAGCGCGCACTGCTCGGCGCCAACGTTGGTGTTATCGTTGTTGGCGCTCACCACGTTCTGCGTTTCGCAATCGACCTGGGCATTGGCATTCCACGCCGATGCGTTGTCGAGTATCAGCAGCACGTTGGGACGCGACCCGGAGTTGGCCTGCAGGCCGGTGAACAGGTCGATGTCTTCGGCTATCGCCGCGGGCGCGGCAGCCAGCCCGAGCAGGGCTGTGGCACAGGCGGCGGAAGCGCGAAGCCGGCGAGCGGGCATGGACATGCTGGTTCTTCCTTTCAAGATCCGGATCTGGCCCGAGACTTCAGGGGCAAGTGGAGCCATAGAGCGTGCGCACCGCCACGCCCTGGTGCACCGTCGCGACGGCGCCGGTTGTATTGACGTCATTGACGGTGGCTGCCACATCCCACTGCGTATCGTTGCAAAGCGAACTGATCGCACTGACACCGCTTGCGCCCATGACCAGGTTGCCATTGCCGGTGCTGCTGCCCAGCGTGCATTCGGCATCCTCCGGGTGCTTTTCCGGATCGATCACCTTGGCCACTGGCTTGCTGGTCACGCAGGTCGGTGCCGCCACCTGCGCGATGTAATCCGCCTTGCCGTCACCCGTCACGTCCACCGGCACATCCACCGCAACCGGCGCCTTGGTGAAGTCGTCGCTGATCACCTGCTCGATCGCCTGCTGCGCCACGTCGCGCGCTTCGGCGCTGTGCTGCTGGTTGGCAGCCACCTTGACGTTGACCAGCCCGGAATTGACCATGGCCACGGCGATCAGCAGGAACAGCACCATGAACACCAGCGTCACCACCAGCGTGACCCCGGATTGCCTGCGGCGCAGCGGCCTGCCCGTTGACTTCATCATTGCTCGCTCTTCGCTGTGTTGAATCGGTATGGCGTTATTGTTCGCGCAGCCCGGCCACATTGACCAGCCGCGCCACCTGCGCGTATACGTGGCGCTTGTAGCCGTCATTGAACGGGCCTGCGGCCGCCGCGCGGCCGAGGTCATAGGTGCGGTTGTCTGAATGCCCGCCCGAGGGCTTCAGCGTGCGCGCCAGCAGGTGCACGCGCACCGTGGTGACATTGGCCAGGTTGTTGAGCACCACGCCCCAGTCATAGCCGGGAACGGCGGTGCAGACGGCGCTGTTGTTCGCGCGGGGGTCGGACACGTAGCAGTCGGCCGAGCCGTTGCTGTCCTGGTCGACGCCGTACAGCACATGCATGTCCTGCACCCCCTGCGCGACCGAGCGCGACTGGAACGCACCGTTGACCAGTTCGGCCATCTTCAGCGTGGGGATGCCGTCGCCGCCGTTGCTGCAGCGGTCGCAGCCGGCCAGGTAGAAGATGCGCACCATGGCGCGGCGCAGTTCGGCCGGCTGGGCCGGATCGCAGGCCTTGGTGCGCAGTCCGAAGGCCGCCGCGCCGCTGGCATCGAAGACAAAGGACTGCGTGTCCTGCGAACAGGCCGATACCTGCAGGTAGGGCACGCCCGGCGCCGGGGCGGCAACCGCCGTGGTCGACACGCGCCGGATCACCAGCACCTCGGAAGTCGGCGCCAGATCCGGCAGGCATGGTGCCGCGACGCCCGGCGCATAGCCGGTCAGCGCCACCGGCACGGTTTCGGCAGTAGGCGAGAAGCCAAGGGCGGCGGAATCCGTCGCGCACAGCGCCGGATCCGCGGCCTTGGTGCTGCGTGCAATGTTGCCGACGCCGAAGAACCCGGCCAGCTCCACCTCGCGCCGGATCTGCTCCAGCGCGTAGCGGCCGTTCTCGACCTGCTCGGCAGACTTGGTGAATTCGGTGCGCGACAGGCTGTTGGCCAGGTACAGGCTCGCCAGCGCGGTCAGCAGCACCAGGCCGATGGTGATGCCGATCATCAGCTCGACCAGCGAGATGCCGCGCTGGCGGCGCAGGCGGCGCGCGGACAGGCGCAGGGGGCTCATGACACGGTTCCCAGGGTGCCGATGCGGATCTGCGTGCTGACCGCGCGGCGATTGGCATCGTTGCCGTACTGGCCCTTGCCGCAGCCCAGCGCGGGCGCGCCGGTGGTGGCCAGGCCCTGCCAGGCCACGGTGATGCGGTAGATATTGTTGACGGCGTCGACGGTCTCGATGCAGCCGCGCGCACCGATCATGGCGCCGACGGCCTGGGCGGCATCAGCGGCGCTGGCTCCCAGGCGCATCTCGGCACTACCCAGCAGCGCCGTGTTCCAGGCCTGCAGGTCCGCATCGGCGGTAGCCTTCTGCGCGGCGGTGCCCTGCGTGCACGCCGCCGGCGGCGCGGCCGCGCTGCCCAGCTGCATGCCGGTCGCGCCGTTGGCATAGCACGATGCCACCTGGCGGTTGGCGTTGAGGCGCGCAACCATGTCCTGCAGCAGCGCCAGCGCCTGCACGCGCTGGTAGGACTCCATCTCGGTCTGCCCCGAGCGCGCCACCAGCCCGGCGGTGCCAAGCAGCGCGACCAGCAGGATCACCACCGCCACCAGCACCTCGATCAGCAGGAAGCCGCCCTGTGTGCGGCGGCCAGTCATGCGCGGCCGCGGCCGCGGAATTCTTTGCTTCATGAGCAGGCTCCCGTGGCGGAGGCGACGCGGCCAGTCTCGCTGACCTGCACGCAGACGCGCGACGTCGCTGCCGTATCGCCGTTGGGCGCCACTTCGAAAGTCATGGCCGCGCCCGTGAGCCGGCCGTCGTTGCCAAGCACCAGGGCCCCTGCAGCGCTGGGCGTGATGGTCAGGCCGCCATAGGGCCCGAAGCTGCGCACCGTCTCGGCGCCCGCGGTGACCGCCCAGCCGGCAGTCCAGGCGGCACCGGTGGCTGCCAGCGTGACCGTGGCATTGCGCTTGACCGCCTCGCTGCGCGCCAGCAGCAGCGCCGAGGTCAGGTCAAGCGAGGCACCGCGCACGCGCTGGTTGGCGATCAGTGACGAGAACGACGGCGCCGCCGCGACCGCGAGGATCGCCAGCACCGACATGGCGCACAGCAGTTCGACCAGGGTGAAGCCGCGGCGGCTGGGCCGGCCGGGCAAAGACGGCGGGAATGTGGCGCGCCGCATGGTCAGTTCCAGCAGTCGGTGCCTGCACCAGACGCGGATTTTGCGCCGGCACTGGTCAGCGTCAGCGAGCCGCAGTCGGCGTCGGCGGCGAGCTGGCTGCCCTTGGGCGTGGCCACGATGCTGTAGCCGGGCGGCAGCGCCGCGTTCGGCGTCACGGCGACGTCGTAGCGCGTTGCCTGCGCGGCCGGCACCGACATGCCCAGCGCGCCCAGATTGGCGGCGTAGGCGCGGTTGTCGACCAGGTAGCGCTCCTGGGCGCCCGAGACCTCCAGCATGAAGGACTCGATTGCGGCCCGGTGCGAGCGCACGACGTGACGGCTGTAATTTGGAATGGCGACGGCGGCAAGAATGGCAATGACTGCCACGGTGATCATCACCTCGATCAGCGTGAAGCCATGCGCTGCCCTGGCGCCGCGCAGGCGCCAGCCCCGGCACGGATTGCCGGTTGCCCCAACTTCCCCAATGACCCGAAACGACGGGTTGACCCTCCCGCCGTGTCGCACTGCCGGGCTTCTATGTCCCATGCTCGCGCTCCGATACCAATTATGTTCCGGATGACCGAATTCCGGTGGTTATGGCGCGGAGTGTAAGTCACGATCTGTTAAGTGGGTAAGGAAAATATGATGCCGGCTGGCCGGCGTTGTAGCGAACAGACAGTGGCGTTACGAGATCTGCTCAGGACATACAGCCAAGGCATATGGCAGACGTTATCCGTCAGTGAGGGGGAACCCTGACCCGCCCTGTTCGACCCGGCCCGATGCGTGCCCGGGCGCACCTGTGCAACAATCGTTACAAACTCTGAATCTGGAATGCCCATGCCGCCCGACAGCCCCACCCCATCGCCGCAAGCGCCGCCGCAGGACCTGGACGCCCTGCTGGCGCTGCTGCGCAGCAACTTCCCCACGCTCAGCACGCAGTTCCAGGGCGGCGCGCGCTACCTGCTCGACCATCCGCAGGACGTGCCGGTGCTGTCGATGCGCAAGATCGCGGCCAGTGCCGGGGTGCAGCCTGCCACCCTGGTGCGGCTGTCGCAGCATCTGGGCTTCGAGGGCTGGCAGGGGCTGCGTGAATTGTTCGTCGATGCGCTGCGCGGCGGCAGCCAGCCGTACGCGCGCCGCGCGCGCAAGGTGGTGCGTGAAAGCAGCTCCAGCCGCATGCTGGGCGAGATGCTGGACGCGCAGCACCACAACCTGGACATGATTGCCGCCAACAACGAGAAGACGCTGCAGCAAGCGGCGGAACTGCTGTCGCATGCGGCGTGCGTGCATGTGGCGGGTTTCCGCTCGTGCTTTCCGATCGCGTTCACCTTCCATTATGTCTACCGGCTGTTCCGCAGCACGGTGCACCTGATCCGCGCCGATGCCGGCACGCTGGAAATGGAGCTGCGCGGCCTGGCGCCCAAGGATGCGGTGCTGGTGGTCAGCTTCGCCCCCTACTCGCAGGAAAGCATCCGCGTCGCCGCCGCCGCGCGCGAGTGCGGCTGCAAGGTGATCGCGCTGACCGACAGCACGGTCGCGCCGATCGCGCTGGCGGCGGACTGCACGTTGCTGTTCTCGGTGGAAAGCCCGTCGTTCTTTCCGTCAGTCACCGCCGGCGTGGCCGTGGTCGAGGCCCTGGTCGAGCAGCTGCTGGCGCGCAAGGGCAAGGGCGCGATCCGTGCGCTGGAGCAGGCCGAGGGCGAGCTGCACCGGACCGGGGCGTATGTGGTGGCGGGGCGCGAGTGAAGGTGGCCCCCAGTCACTCATCGCTACTGCGTGCACTTCTCCCGGTACGCCTGCTGCAGCGACTTCTTCGGCCGGTCACGCTCCAGTTCCGGAATCATGCGGCCCTGCGCGGTCTCGATGGCCGGCTGGGTGGCACGGTATTCGCGCTTGGGCGCTTCGGCGATCTGCGCGGCCAGGGCGCGGCATTCGTCCGACTGGATGCTGCCCGGCGTCGCGGCCGGGTCGGGACGGTAGGGCGTGGTGCCCTGCTGCACCGCTTCGTTGATGGCGGCGGCGGCAGCGCTGTCCCCGTCCGGCCTCTGCGCATGCGCGCTGCAGGCCATCGCCAGGGCAGCGATGGCGGCAATGCGGGTCAGGGTTCGCTGGCTCGGCATGACTTCTCTCCTGTGGCTCGATGAATTTATGCAAAGGCTGCCAGCTTAATCGTTCGCGGCCTGTCTGACACTACCGGCATTTCCGGCATTTGCGGCGTCGATGCCACCTGCGCCCGCCTGGGTACGCGCCGCCTCGCGCCAGTCCTGGCGCCGGCGCCGCATCTGCCCCAGCGCCAGCCGGGTCATGCTGGCCCAGCCGGACGGCCGCGGATCGGCCAGCATGCTGAGCGCGCGCGCGTAGTCCAGCGTCAGGCCGGGCGTCCAGGCCATGGTCTTGGCGCGCTTGCGGATCTGTGCCGCCACCCACAACTCCGGCGTGGTCAGCAGGCGCCAGAGCGGCCGCCAGCCCCTGGCCTCGCGCCAGACCCGGGCCGACGCGCCTTCCAGCGCCGCTTCCAGCGCGTGCGAGACGGTGCTGGAACAGTTGCGGTGGGTCAGGTTGTAGGTGGTGTTCTGGCGGTAGGCGTTCCAGAAGCGGCCCAGGCGCCCGGGGTCATAGTTGCGGATGCGCACCTGCACGGTCGACGGGCACCAGGCGCGCGATTCGGTCTGGTAATCCGGCTGGAACTTGCCGCCCACGTCGTTTTCGCGGGTGGCGCGCAGGATGCGGGTGAATTCGTCGGGCGAGCGGTCGATCTCCTCGGCCGGGTACAGGCTGATATAGATGCCCTCGGGCGATTCCAGCGCGGCATGGCCGGTGGAGATCACGCCGTCGCGGTCCACCGCGGCGATATAGCGGTCGACCAGCGGCTGGCGGCGCGCTTCGCCGCGGGCGGACCCGACCGGGGTCCAGACATGGACGGTCAGCGCGTGTTCGCCGGGTCCGGGCGGACCGTCCCAGATGGTCATGTCGGGCGCATCTGCGGCAGCAGCCGTATCGGTTGCCGGGCCGGCGGCGGAAGCGGCCGGTGCGGCGTCGGCATCGTCCATGCCGGGGTTGCGGTCCAGCCGGCGCAGGCGTGAGGCCAGCAGCAGCATGTTCCAGCCGCCGAAGATCAGCCCCAGGGCCAGGCAATAGGGCACGGTGCCGACATAGTGGGTCGGGTACGGCTGGTAGAAGAAGATGGCCAGCGCGATCTCGAACACGCCGACGGCTACCGCCAGGCGCCAGGTGCGGAACCGTATCACCCGGGCGGATACGACCTGCAGCAGCCCGTCCGCCAGGAACAGCGTGCCGAAGATCATCGACAGCACGAAGTTGCCGTGATGATGGCCGGCCAGGATCAGCACCGCGGCAAAGCAGAACGACACGCCCTTGACCTGCCGCAGCGTGCGCTGCCCGCCGATGCCGGTGCGCGCCACCACCAGCGTTGCCAGCCCTTCCAGCAGCAACACCACCGCGAACGGCGTCATCGGGAAATAGATGGCGTTGTCCAGCGCATCGACAAACATGGCCAGCCCCAGCAGCACGCTCAGGCAGCCCAGCCGCAGCAGGCCGCGCCAGCGCGTGCGCAGGTAGTCTACGCCCAGCAGGATCATCACCAGTCTTGCCATGTCCGGTCTTCCTCCTTCCGTTGCCGGCCGCCGCCGAGGGCGGCCCGTGGTTGGGCCACAGGACAATACGGCCAACAGCAAGCTGTGGCGCGGAGATTCCGCTAGGGCGCGCGGCGCCCGCCGCCCTCGTCGCGCTCGAGCTCCCAGTCGCGGCGCATCATGACATAGGTGAACGAGGTGGACCAGCCGATCAGGATCAGGCCGACCAGAGGCTCGATGCTGGCGATCAGGCGGCTGGCGCCCACCGGGACGATGTCGCCCAGGCTCTGCGTGGTGAAGGTCTCCAGCGCAAAGTAGGCGTAGACCAGCGCGCCTGGCTGCGTGTGGACGCCGGACACGCCGGCAACGCCCATCGCGGTCAGTCCGCCCAGGCCCAGCACCTGGTCGGCGAACCAGAAACCCAGCGCGAACACCAGCGCTTCCAGGCAATGGACCACGATGATGCAGACGATCAGCACGCCGATGTTCATGCGCCCGCTCCAGCGCCGGGGGTGTATCGCTGACAGCAGCCGCAGCGCCTCGTAGTGGATGCCGACCACGGTCACGGTCAGGACGGCGGCGCACAGCAGGGCAAGCGAATAGTGTTCGGCGGAGGTTTCCATGCGCAGCGGCAGGCCTGGTCGGTGTCCGTGACGATCGGGAACAACGCGGAAAAAAAAGCCGCCCTCCAAAATAACACTGGAAGGCGTGCAGGAAAACCAGGGAGCGGGTGCGGCTGGCGCGCGGCCGTGCTCGTAGCCCTGGCAGAGGGTCGGTGGCGGCCGGGTGGCCGCCGCATGGATCAGCTGCTGCTCTTGCAGGAGAGGTTGACGTACAACCCGCCGCCCCATTTGAAGTTGCGGTTGCCACTGACCTGCACCTGGACAATGTCGTTGGCCGCCACCGCCGTCGTGGCCGGCGCCGAGCAGGTCCGCACGGTGGCGCCGAGCGAGCAGGCGGACGCGTCGGTGATGGCAAGCGGGGCGATCGTTTCCAGCGCCGCGCCGCTGGCGACACGGTATGCCACCAGGGCGTACTTGACCTCGTCATCGGGCACGGGGCCCGCCAGGCTCGCGTTCAGGGTCAGGCCGCCGCTGCAGCCCACCGGCATCACCGCGCCGAAATTCGGATCGTTGCTTTGCCGGTCCAGCGCGGTGCCGGTCATGACATAGGTGCCATTGCCATCCGGCGAGTCGTACACAGCGAAGTTGGCGGTGTAGATCGTCGCTCCGGCGCCTGTCTCTCCTTGCTGGCCCTGGGGGCCGGTGGCGCCAGTTTCGCCGGTGTCGCCCTTTTCGCCCTTCTCGCCCTGCGGACCTTGCGCCCCGACCGGACCAGTCAGGCCAACCACGGAGACCCCGGCCGGCCAGCCCTCGGCCGTCTTCGGGCCGAACAGCGTATTGGTGGCCGTATTGAGGTAGAAGCTGCCTTCGCTGCCATCGGCAGCGGTGGGATCTGCCGCGCCGTGCAGCAGCACGGCGCCGGGCGCCCCGGCCACGCCTTGCGGGCCGACCAGCGACACGCCGGCAGGCCAGGCCCCGTCAGCCTTGGGTCCGTAGAGCGTCGAGGTCGAGGCATTGAGGTAGAAGTCGCCGTCCGTGCCAGCGTCCGCCGCGGGCGCATTGGCGCCGGACAGGATGGTCTTGCCGTTCGCGCCGGCCGGGCCGGCCGGGCCGGCCGCGCTGGCGGATGGCGCGGCGCTGGCTGGCGCGGAATCGCCGCCGCCGCCACCGCATCCTGCGAGCAGGATGGCGAGGCAGGCGAGCGGGATCGCCGCGAGTTTCAGGTCGATGTGTTGCACGATGGAAGCCCCCCGGTTTCTCACGAATGGCATGCCCGGATCCGTGCCGGGTGAGTTCAATCTAGAGATCGCGGCGATTCCGATAAATCGTGCATTTGCACGGGCTGTTTCATTAATGAAGCGCGTTTCCCGGAGCAGCGAAAAGCTGCCACCGCCCTAATAGCGTCAACGCCCGTTTGAAATCCCGGATGACTCGGGATAATGATTATGAAAGTACCCGGGTTGCCGCGCCTGGCGGTAACACGGCGGGCACCTGGCCCGATTCAGAGCGGGCGAATTCAAGCACCACACAACCGCATCCGTGCGCGCCGGTGCGGCCAGGAAATACCGGCAATATCTCGCCCAAACGGTTGATTTGCGGATGGGATAGCATGGCTCCGGGCTGTTCAAAGGAGAAACGAATAATCGCCATTTACCCCTTCGTGGGGGGGTATGCGCGGCACCGGCAAACGGCCAGGCGCAGCATGGCGCGGCGATGGACTATGCTGGAAATCCCAACAGCGTCCTCGCGGAGGCCATCGTGCGCAAACCTGTCCTTGTCCTTACGGCACTGCTGCTGGCCGGCGCCCCCGGCCTGGCGCTGGCCCATAACTGCCCCAACGAGATGAAGGCGATCGACGCCAAACTGTCGACCAAGCCGGCGCTGTCGCCGGAAAATTCCGCCAAGGTTGCCAAGCTGCGCGCCGACGGCGAGGCCTATCACAAGGCCGGCAAGCATGACGAATCGATGAAATCGCTGCTCGAAGCGAAAAAGATCCTGGGTATCTGACACCCATCGCAAAGAAGAGCCGCCACGCGCCCAGGCGTGGCGGCTTTGTTTATTTTTCCCGCGGTCGTCGCCGCTGCAGGCCGGGTCAGGACCCCGATCCGACCTGCTGGACCACACCGTTGGGCGCCACCAGGTAGTATTCGGCGCCAATCCCGACCCAGCGCGTGCCCTTGCGCGGCGCGGGCAGGTTGTATTGCTTGTAGTCGTCGACCACATACTGGCGGTCCCTGAACTCGGTGGGCAGCCGGTCACCCTTCTTCCACTGCTGCACCTGCATATAAGGCGAGTTCTGCGCCGCCGGCGCGGAGGCGGCCATGGGATCTGCCATCGGCTTGGACTTGGCACCACCCTGCGCCATCGCAAACGGCGCCGCCAGCACGCTTGCCGCCAGCAACAGTGCCGGCATCGCTTTCTTGGTCTTCATCGTGATCTCCTTGCGTACGGGAAAACCGAACTGCCGGAGGATCCGGACAGCATCTACCAGATTAGTCACAAATGCGGACAACTGCGGCATCCGCCGTCCATGCGCCGGCACTCGATATGACCGACGGGGCATTCGCGCCCTGACAGATTGTTCACAATTGTTTGCCGGTTCGCACCCATTGGGGGGGAGCCGCCGACGCCACCCGTGACTAGAATGGGTCCTGACAGAAACAATTTGTTACGGGCGGCCGCTACTCAGTCTGTCAGCGGGCCGCGGCCCCGCGGCCCGCGCCGCGGGCGCGTACCGCCCTCGATGTTCCCTGGCTTACGCCCTGTTCACGGCGCTTCGCACGCGGGCACCCGTCCCTGCCAGAGAACCATAAAAACTGGGGACTCTCCGTGTTGCACGATACTGGTCAATTCCTGGCCCTGGTCAATCCCGCCATGGCCATCCTGCTTTCGCTCTGCTTCCTGCTGGCCTGGAACCAGGGGCGCACGCGGCACTACCTGCTGGAGCTAGGTGCCTGCTATTTGCTGTACGCGGTTGCCATCACCGTGCAGATCATCTGGCAGCCGCGCAACGGCGGCGGCAACGCCACCGTCACCGGTGCGCTCTACCTGGGCAGCGCCGTGCTGATGCTGCGTGGCATGCTGGCGCGCATCGGCGCGCGCGTCGATACCTGCGCGCTGGTGTCGCTGCCGCTGGCCCTGTTTGCTGCGCTTGCCTGGTTTGATTTCATGCAGCCCCAGCTGGTCGCCCGCATCTACATCCTGAATGTCGGCATCGCGCTGATCCTGCTGCTGGGCATCGCGCCGCTGGCCCGCCTGCGCACAGGCAGCACTGCGGACCAGGTGCTGTTCTGGGTCTTCCTGCTGTTTGCCCTCCATTTCCTGCCACGCACCGTGCTGACCATTGCTCCGGTCATCGGACAGGACGCTGCCGCCCTCACCCGCTCGGCCTACTGGCTGTGGCTGCAGGTCACCATGGCATTGCTGCTGCTCACGCTGGCGCTGGCGCTGCTGGCGGCGACCACGCTGGACGTGATCGACGGCCTGCGGCATGAACGCGACACCGATCCGCTGACGCAGCTGCACACGCGCCGCAGCCTGGAGGCGCTGGCCGCGCGGGAAATCCCGCCACCTCAGGGCAAGCCGCTGAGCGTGCTGCTGTGCGACCTCGATTTCTTCAAGTTCATCAACGACAACTACGGCCACAGCGCCGGCGACGCGGTGCTGGCGCAAATCGGCCGGATCATCGCCGCCGGCATCCGCCGGCGCGATATCGCCGCGCGCCTGGGCGGCGAGGAGTTCGTCGTGCTGTTGCCCGATACCCCGCCCGATGCAGCCTTGCATCTGGCCGAACGCTTGCGCCAGACGCTGGAGAGCACGGAAATGGACGTCCTGCCGGGCATGCACACGGTGACCGCCAGCTTTGGCGTGGCCACGCTGCGGCCCGGCGAAGGCCTGGAAGCGCTGCTGATGCGCGCGGATAACGTGCTGTATGCGGCCAAGAACAAGGGCAGGAATTGCGTGGAGTGGGAACGGGAGGCCGGCTTGCCGGTGCTGGCATGATGCTGCCGTGCCTCCCATCCGGCGCGGCTAAGCAACCGTGGGCGTGCCCGCCACCGCAAACTCCGGCCCGTCATAGCCCTGCGCCACGGACACGCCGCCATCGAGCAACCGCTGGCTCCAGTGGTCGATCGCCGCGCGCGCGGCCTGGCTGACATCGCGGCCCAAGGCAAGGCGGACGGCCGCCGGCGCTTCCAGCCCGAAGCTGCGGGTGGTTCCCCACGCAATTTGGTCCCGTTCGAAATCCCCGATCGCCTGCTCGACGCACAAGCCGCTGTCGGCCACCGCGGAAGCCAGGAAGACATCGGGATGCCTGCTGGTCCAGTCGACCACGTTGCCGATCTGGCGGATGCCCGCGGCACGGCAGGCGGCGATGGCGCCGTCGCGGCCGCCGTCGATCATCGCAAAGACGATATCGGCACCGGCGCGGGCCTGCGCGGCAACCGCGTCGGCGGCCAACGCCGGATCGTGCTGGTTGCCGCAGAAGGTCGTGAGTGCCGGCAGGCCAGGCACCACGCTGCGCACGCCATGGAGAAACGCCGCGCGCCCCTTCAGCCCGGGGCGCACCTTCTCGCCCGACAAATGGGCGACCACGCCGGTGCGCGAATCCGTCGCCGCCAGCACGCCGGCAAGCGCCATGGCGTGACTGCGCCTTGTGTTCTCGGACTTCACGCACCACCCTCCGTTTTGCATACAAATTAAGAATGCAAAATATAGGGTGTGGCCGCACATCCGCATACGAATGTGTGCGCATGAGGAAATACGGTTTGCGCGGAAAATGCGGACGCAAAAAAAGCCCGCTTATGCGGGAACCGGGCCACCGTCGGTGAAGACCTCAAGCCGTTCCGCCGCGCCGCCGACGCCATCGAAGCCTCGGGCCTGGATTACACCATCCTGCGTCCGGCCTGGCTGACCGACGAGGATGAGGTGGACTACGAGTTGACTGAGCGCCATGAGCCTTTCAAAGGTACCGTGGTGTCGCGCAAGAGCGTAGCGGATCTGATCGTGAAGGTCATCGAATCGCCCCAGTTGCATTCCGGCGCCAACCTCGGCGTGAGCAAGCCAGACAGCGATAGCGACAAGCCATATTTCATGTAAGCCTGTACGGATGAAATCCTGTCACGATGGCCGCAAATGTGAGAAAACCGATGTCCATCATGCAATGGCTATTCACCGCACTGGGGCTGGCCCTGGTCGCTGCGGCACTGGTGCCGATCACGGTCACCTGGATCGAGAATCGCCAGGCGCGCCACAGACTGCGGTGGTGTACTTCTCTCGCTCGGGCAACACCGGGCTGGCCGCACGCCATGTGGCGCAGCGGCTGAACGCCCGACTTTTCCAGTTGCATTCGACCGACTATGCACTTGGCCTGGCGGGTTGGGTACATGCGATGAACGACGCGCGCGGGCACGTGGCGGACATCACGCCGCGCACCATCGACTTGACGCAATTCGACACGGTCTATCTCGGCTCGCCTGTCTGGCTCTACAGCCCGGCTCCGCCCATGTGGGCCTTCGCGGAAAACAACCGCTTCGACGGCAAACGCGTCGTCCTGTTCAACACCTTCAACAGCCATTTCGGCCCTGAGTACATCGAAGCCTTCCGCGCGACGGTGATGCAGCGCGGCGCCGGCTCCTTCGAGCACCGTTACATCCTGCGAGGGCGCATGGGCCAACAGATTACGCATGGCGAGATGCTGAAGGCGATCGATGCCGAGTGGTTTTCGGATGGAATCACCGCCTCGAGCACGGAGTCGGGATACCAAATGCAACGTCCCTAGCCCACTGCTCCTTATTGGTCGCGGCGGCGGATGCCATCGCGATAGACGGGCGGCCCGGCACCAGGGCAGGACGGATACTGGACTCGGATAAGCCGTACCGCATCGCATCAAAGGATAATCGGCGAAACCATGATTCGCTCCCCGCGAATACCGTTCGCGTTCCGGCAATCGCCGGCTCGTGAATTGGCATTTGAGCCGTGCGGTTGCCGCCTCTACCATCGATTCCAGTGGTATGGAAAACGCCGCGCACGACGGCGCCGACAAGAGATCAGACAAGCACCCTCCCGGACTGGTACGCTGAAAGGGCAACACATTCATGACACGTCCCGCACAGATCACGATGACCTTGGAACGGGGCCTTCATGTGCTTCGCGCCTTCCGTGCCGAGCGTGCCTCGCTCACAAACAGTGAGATCGTCAAGCGCACCGGCCTGCCAAAAGCGACGGTGTCGCGCCTGACCACCACCCTGATCGCGCTGGGCTTCCTGCGCCGCGTTGCCGGCAGCACGCAGTTCGAGCTGGCCCCGGCCTCCCTCCACATCGGGGACACCTACCTGGAAACCAACCCAGTCACCGATCGCGTGAATCCCTTACTGCAGGAGCTGGCGGACCGGCTTAATGTGTCGGTCGCCCTTGCCGTGCCTGATCAGCTCGACATGCTCTATATCGCACATCGAACCAGTTCGCGCATTGGAACGCTACGCCTCGGCGTTGGCTCGCTGCTGCCGATGGGCTGGACGGCGACCGGCCGCGCCTGGCTGTGGGGCTTGCGCCCAGAAGCTCGCCATGGATACCTGGAATCCCTCAAGCGCGTGGACGGCGCGCGCATCGCCGAACTCGAACGCGGCATCGCTGGGGCCTTCCAGGAACTTCAGACCCTCGGGGTCTGCACTTCCCTGGGCAAGTATCAGCGCAATGCTTACGGGATTGCCCTCCCTGTCACGGTGGGACGTTCGGCCACACTGATGTCGCTGAGCTGTGGCGCTGTTGAGTTGGAGCCAGACATGGCAGCCATCACCGAACGCCTCGCGCCTGTGCTGAAGGCCGCAGCTGCCGATCTCGTGGAACTGCTGCGGGATGTTGATACGCAGATCTGACGGTCAATCCGCGGCGCCTTTGAGGGCGCCACTGCGGCACTAGTGATGGGTGCTCAAGCGCTCCTCCAAGGCATGTGCCGTCGCAGCGAGCCTCGGACCCAGTTCCCGCTCCATCCTGGCGCGATTCATACCCGCGCTGCGGCCAACGCTGGCAAGCACCACCGACGGATGTCCCGGCACGCTGACAGGCACCGCAACCGAAGCCAGTTCGCGCCCGCATGGCGACATGCAGAACCCGTACTGGTGGAGCTGTGACATGCCCTCGGCCATCTGCCTGCGCAGCAAAGGCCAGTCACGGCCGCTCTTGCGTTCGACGTTGCTCTGGAGGTAGAAACGCTCCCGTTCCGGCAATGCTGCGAGCAGCGCCCAGCCCATCGGGGACGAAGCGATCGGCACGCGGATCCCGGCAGCAAGGTGGGTATCGAGACAGGCGTTCTTGCCAACCTGCGATTCGCTGACAATGACATCGAGCCGGTCGCGCGCACCCAGGATGACATGGGTATCGCTGGCGTCGGCAAATTTCTGCATCTCGATGCGGGCGGCGCGTTGCACGCTGTCGCTCGAGACGGCCGCGTAGCCCAGGGTCAATGCGGCCGAGGCAAGCCGGTACTTGCGCCGGCTCCCGTCGTAGCGCAAATAGCCCAGTGCTGCCAGAGAATGCAGCATCCGGGACACGGTAGGCGCCGGAATGTCGGTCTCCGCGGCAATCTCCTGGTTGCCCATCCACGGATGCTCGGCGCTGAACGCAGCCAGCACGGCCAGGCCGCGGGCCAGCGGCACCACCCGCACGTCATCCTTGTGGATATCACGGTTCGATTGCTTCACCGCCTGAATGGTTGCCATGGCTGTCTCCATCTTTTCCGGCCCGGCCTTCATTGGGCCGAGCCGTTATTCCAACTGCCTGCCCGGGACCTCAGTACGACTTTGGCAGTCCGAGCTTGCGCTCGGCAATGTTCGAAAGGATAAGCTGCGGGGTGACGGGCGCAATGTAGCCAATCCAGGCTTCGCGCATGAATCGCTCCACGTGATACTCCTTCGCGTAGCCGAAGCCGCCATGCGTGAGAATCGAGGTCTGGCAGGCATTCATGCAGGCTTCGGATGCCAGCAGCTTCGCCGCGTTTGCCTCGGAGCCGCAGGAGATTCCTTTGTCGTAGAGGTCGGCAGCGGCGAGCAGCATGTGGTTGGCAGCCTCGAGCTCCGCCCAGTTGCGGGCCAGCGGATGCTGGACACCCTGGTTCTTGCCGATCTGACGTCCGAAGACGACGCGCTCCTTGGCGTATTGCGTGGCAAGCTTGAGCACGGCGCGGCCGATACCGACCTGCTCGGCGGCAACAAAGACACGCTCGGCGTTCATGCCGTGGAAGATATACTTGAGGCCCTTCCCTTCTTCACCGATCAGGGAGTCCTTGGACACCGGCAGATCGTCGATGAACAATTCGTTGGTGTCGACAGCGGCACGGCCAAGCTTGTCGATCTCCCGGATTTGGACATATTTCCGGTCAAGCTTGGTGTAGAACAGGCTCAATCCTTCGCCGTGCTTCTTGACGTCCTCGATCGGCGTGGTGCGCGCGAGAATCAGCATGTGGTCGGCGACCTGCGCGGTCGAGATGAAGACTTTCTTGCCCGAGAGCAGGTAGTTTCCATCGGGCTGCTTCTTCGCCACAACCTTGAGCTTGGTGGTATCAAGGCCGGTGTCCGGCTCGGTGACCGCGAAGCAGGCCTTGTTCTCGCCACGGCCAAAGGCCGGCAACCAGGCCTTCTTCTGCGCCTCGGTACCGAAATGCACCACCGGCTGCAAGCCGAAGATGTTCATGTGGATGGTGGAAGCTGCCGCCTGCCCGCCGCACTCAGCCACGGTACGCAGGAAGAGCGCGGCTTCGGTTACGCCAAGGTTCGCGCCGCCGAATTCCTCGGGCATGCAGATTCCGAGCCATCCGCCGCTGGCAACGGCCTCGAAGAATTCGTGCGGAAACTCGTGATTCTTGTCCTTGTTCCGCCAGTATTCGAGCGGGAAGTCCGCGCAGATCTTTTCCGCTGCATCGACAATGGCGAGCTGATCGGCGCTGAGTTGGTAGTCCATCGCAATACTCCTGCAGGTATGAAATCAGGCCCTGTCGGCAGGACGCAGCATCATCAGGCCGGTGCGCACGGCAGTGCAGACGATTTCATCGCGCTGATTCCTGGCAACGTGCTTGAAGGTGACGATGCCAGAGTCTGTGCGGCTCTTGGAGATGCGGGTTTCGATGATCTCGGTTTCGACGCGGATGGTGTCGCCGTGGAAGGTGGGCTTGGGGAAAGCAATCTCGCCAAAGCCCAGGTTGCCCAGTGTGGTGCCCAGCGTGGTCTCGTACACCGTGATGCCGGCCACCAGCGCCAGCAGGAACATGCTGTTGACCAGGCGCTGGCCGTAGAACGTGTTCTTGCTGTATTCGGCGTCGATGTGCAGCGGTGCACAGTTGTAGGTCATGGCCGAGAACAGGACGTTGTCGGTCTCGGTTACGGTGCGGCGGATGGCGTGCTCGATCACCATGCCTGGCTTGAATTCTTCGAAGTAAAGGCCTGCCATTTTTCTATCTCCTTGAGTGGTCGCAATCAGCTGTTGAACGAGCGTGCGAGCTCGATAATTTCGCGCGCCGTCTTCACATGTGCGATGTCGATGTGCTCGCCGTCATAAATGCACGAGGCACGGCCCTCGGCCTGGGACTTTTCCAGTGCATCGATCATTCCCTGGTAGAAGGCCACTTCTTCCTCGGTGGGACTGTAGGTCTGGTTGACGATCTCGACGTTGGAGGGGTGCAGCACTAGTTCACCGCTCATGCCCAGTTGGCGGTCGTTGGCAGACGAGACCTTTAGCCCTTCCAGGTCATGCACCTGCTGCCATACGCCGCCGATGGGCAGCTTGCCCGCGGCGCGCGCGGCCATGACGATGCGCGATTTCAGGTACAGGGTCTCGCGTCCTTCGAGCGACCAGACTGTCTTGAGGGCACGGGCCACGTCAGCGTTCTTGGCCGTGGCGCCGACGATGGCGGGCACGCGCTCGTGCTGGGCGATCTCGTAGGCGTATTGCAGCGAGCGGGCGGTCTCCAGCAGCGGAATCACCCGGGTGTGGCCGACCGGCACGCCGGCGCGGTACTCTGCCTCAGCCAGCATGGACGAGACGGTATGGATGTCCTCGGGCCCGCAGGGCTTGGAGATCACGATGCCTTCGACCACAGGATTGACGATGGCCAGGATGTCATCGAAGTCATATAGATGTGCGCTGCGATTGATGCGCACCCAGATGCGCGGTTTCTGCCCTGCCAGCCAGTCCAGCCTGGACTTGACGATCTCACGCGCCTCGGCCTTCTGGGCCGGCGGCACGCTGTCCTCCAAATCCAGGATCAGCGCATCCGCTTTGGCTGCCACCGATTTTTCAATCCAGCCCGGCTTGTTGCCCGGTACGAACATCATGGATCGCATCGGTTTCATGGCACTCATACTCATCCTCGTCTCCTGGTAATGATTGTGGCCTTACAATCGTTAGATAAACAGCAAAAAATTTTTGGGAATCCCGTGGCCTTGATGCTAGGTGGGTCAGACGGTTTCACTCAAGTGGTGACTGGCGAACCACCGATTCGCGTTGCGCGAATCGGCGATGCATGGGTGGGTTCAGCCTGCCGGATAGCGTCTCGGCAACCGTTGCAGGCAGCGAAACTTGGCCACCACCTCGTTGCGCTGGTTATAGGCGCGACGCTCCAGCTCGACCAAGCCGGCGTCGGCGCGGGCGGGATCGTCGTGCTTGTCCAGCACCTCGCTTTCAACATGGATGGTGTCGCCGATGAAGACTGGCCGCGTGAATCGCACGTCGCTGAAGGCAATGGTGCCTGACACCAAGCTCCGTTCCAGTCCGGCCGCACAGATGCCGCTTGCCAGCCCCAGCAGGAGGATGCTGTTGACGGCACGCATGCCATATGCCGCGGCTTCGGCATACGCCTGGTCCACGTGCAATGGCTCCATGCCATAGGTCAGCGTGCTGAACAGAAGGCTATCG
Source organism: Cupriavidus sp. FW305-46 (assembly GCF_058787075.1). Taxonomy (NCBI): domain Bacteria; kingdom Pseudomonadati; phylum Pseudomonadota; class Betaproteobacteria; order Burkholderiales; family Burkholderiaceae; genus Cupriavidus; species Cupriavidus sp. FW305-46. The sequence continues at coordinate 44,027 of NZ_JBYSZI010000040.1, read as the reverse complement.
GCCTCCGAGATGGTCTTGCGGATGGCATGCCGGCAGGCGCTGCCAATGACAAAGTCCTCGAAATAACGGCCGCTCGCGGCGTCGGGCATGGGTGCATTCCCTTGAAAGACGGGACTTGCATGTGCATGCCACGACGCAGCGTCCCATTACGCTTCAAGGGTAATCAGCAGGCGGCGATGCGCCAAGTGGTGTTCCGCGACGGGGCGCTTCGCCATCCGCGATCCGGCATTCAGGTGTGCCGGACGGCGGACTCAGGATGACGCCGGCTCAGGCTGCTCGGTCAACTGGCGGATCAGCGCGCGTGTCGCCGCCGTGATCGCCTTGCCGCGGCGCGTGCCGATCCGCACGCTGCGGATCGTCCATGGTTCGGGAATCCGCAGCACCGTCGAGCGTGTACTGGCTTCTAGCGAGACCATGCACTCCGGCAGGATTGTCACGCCAAGGCCCGCCTCAACCAGGCTGCGCGCCGCCTCGGGACCATTGATCGTGAACTTGGGATGCACTACCTGGCCGATCTCGCGCGCCGCGCGGTTGACGTCGGACATCAGCGTGGTGTTCGGGTGCATGGCGATGAACGGCTCGCGGATCAGGTCTTCCAACGCCACCTCGGGTTGCTCGCCAAGCGCGTGGCCATGGGGTACCAGCGCGACCAGACGGTCGACGCGATACGGGAGGCTGTCCAGCGGTCCATCATCGATATCGGGGCTGACGATATACACCGCCAGGTCGACATCACCCGCCAACACAGAACGCACCAGATTCGTGTTGGCGTCCTGTTTCAGCTCCAGCTCGACCAGCGGGAAGTTGCGGGAAAACTCGCCGATCTCGCGCGCCAGGTACTGGATGATGACGGCGCCTGTAGTGCCCACAGTGACGTGGCCACGAACGCCTTCGGAGAACTCGCCGAGTTCCCGGCGCATGTCCTCCAGATTATCGAACAGCAGGCGCAGATGGCGCGCGAGGACTTCGCCGGCCGCACTCGGCGCCACGCCGCCGGGATTGCGCTCGAACAACTGCACGCCCGCGATATCTTCCAGGTCCTGGATGCGCTTGGTTGCCGCGGAAGCGGCAATGTTCTCGCGGATGGCGGCGCGGCGGATCTGGCGCTCTTCCACCACGGTCAGGAACAGCCGCAGGGTAAACAGGTCGACCCGCCGGGTCAGGCCATGCACGCTCAGCGTGCTCATGGTGTCTCCTTTATTTCTGGCGCCGGTCTGCTGCCGGGCCGGGCGGCATGCGCATGCTGCGCAGCAGCATCGCGCTACTCAGGCCGAATCCCCCCGCGAGTATACCGTCATGTCCGGTGAGCCGGCACTGCCGCGGCCCAGGCGCGTACACGCTTGATGCAAAGGCTCTTGTTTTCGATTTCCGGAACCATCCGGCGAATAACCCCGTCACCCGGGGCGCGGCATCCGCTCAGTGTACGGAACCGGAGCCCGCCTCGAATTGACACGCCCGATGCTTGCGAGGAATCTGGTCGCCAAGCCAATGCACATCGCTCGTCAAACGAGCGATGCATCCACGACAATTTCCTCAGGGACGCTTCTGTGACTACCAGCCAACCCGATTCCAGTTCGCCGGCCAACTGCCCACCCCTTGAGCAGGCAGTGGTTCGCATGATTCTCGAGCTGACCTCCGATCAGCTCGACGCGCCGGCGCATGCCGGGGTAAGCCGCCTCATGCGCGACCAGCTCGCGCTGCAGATCGGCACCTCGCAGATGCCCTGGTCGCAACAGGTGCTGGCCTTCGCCACCGCGCAGCAACGACCCGGGCGCAGCCGGGTTGCCGCCAGCACCGCCACAATGAGTGCCGCGGACGCCGCCTTCATCAATGGCGCCTATGGTCATGGTTTCGAGTACGACGACGCCCACGGCGCCAGCGCCAGCCATCCCGGCAGCTGCGTCATTCCCGCAGCGATCGCGATCGGTGAGGAACTGGGTTCGACCCTGGAGGAAGTCATTACCGCGATCGTGGCCGGCTACGAGGTCTACACCCGGATCGGCGTGCTGGCGGCGCCGGACCTGCTCAAACGCGGCTATCACCCACATGCCGTACTGTCCAGCTTCGGCGCCGCGGCAGTCTCGGCCAAGTTGCGCAAGTTCGATGCGGAAACCACCCTGCACGCGCTCTCCATCGCGCTGAGCCATGCGGCCGGCACCACCGAATACACCTCCACCGGCGGCTCGGTCAAGCGCGTGCATGCGGGCATTGGCACGCGCAGCGGCATGATCTCCGCGGACATGGCGCAAGCTGGCATCACCGGACCGCGCGCGTTCCTGAGCGGCAACAAGGGCTTCTTCCGCACCTTCCTGCAGCGTGGCCCTGGCGATCGGGCCGAGGAACGGTTCCGCCTTGACCAGCCGTTCGAAATCGGCACGGTCTGGCTCAAGGCGTACTGCGCCTGCTATTGCACCCATGCATACATCGACGCGATCCGCCCGTTCGCCGGTCGCCGCGCCGACATCGCCGATATCCAGGCCCGCATCCACCCCGCCTTCAACGTGGTGGTCGGCACCGCCAACGCCAACGCGTACGAGCCGAAGAACATCGAGCACGTCCAGTTCAGCCTGCCAACGCAGATGGCATTCGCCGTGCTCGGCATGGGCAATGGCTACAAGGTGCATCGCGACTACCTGGACGGCAAGCTCGACATGGGCCTCGTGAAGGAAGTGGCGCGCGGCATCGGCATTACCGAGGCGCCGGAACTCGAGCAGCGCTACCCGGGCAAGTTCGTTGCCGATGTCACCGTGACCTTCCGCGATGGCACGTCCGAGCATGTGTTCGTGGAAGATCCGATCGGCTCCCTGGCGAACCCCATGTCGGAAGCCGAGCAGGACACGAAATTCATGGAGCTGACGGTTGACGTGCTTGGCGAAACCCGGGCGCAGACGCTGTTGGCCACGCTCAGGAAGATGGATCCGCGCATCAAGGCTGCAGATCTGATGGCGATGACGCACTAAGTAGTCATGGCATTAGGCAGTAAGCGCGCCGACCCGGCACAGTGGGCCAGGTCGCCGCTCATGATAGTCAGGAGATCAGCAATGCAGCAACACCCCGCCAGCAGCCCGCCCGGGAGCGACGTCGACACCCTCGCAAGACTGATGTCCGAGCGCTTCACGTGCCGCGCATACCTCGACAAAGCCGTGCCGGATGCGATGATCCGAAGCATCGTCAACGTTGCCAAGAAGAGCGCATCCTGGTGCAACGTGCAGCCCTGGCATCTGGTCATCGGCTCGCAGGCGACCACGGAGCAGTTTCGCAATGCGCTGGTCGAGCACGCCGCCGGCTCACCCGAGGTCGATTCGGACCTGCCATTTCCTGAGGAATATCGCGGCGTCCACGCTCAGCGCAGGCAGGAAACGGGTTACCGGCTCTATGAAGCGCTGGGCATCGAACGCCACGACCGGGAGCGCCGCGCCAGCCAGGGCTTCGAGAATTTCAGGCTGTTCGGGGCGCCGCATGTGGCGATTGTCACGATGGCCGCGGATCTCGGGCCGTACGCCGCTGTCGATTGCGGCGGGTTTATCGCATCGTTCCTGCTGGCCGCGCACGCGCATGGTGTTGCCACCACGCCGCAGGGGGCGCTGGCACGGCATGCCAGGTTCGTGCGCTCGCACTTTGGCATTGGCGACGACCGGAAGATGATCTGCGCGATTTCGTTTGGCTACGCGGATCCCGATCATGCGGCGAACAGCTTCAGGACGAGCCGGGCGCCTGATGAGGAGATCCTGCGACTGGTGTAGCCACCGGCGTTTTCGTCATAAGGCAAGCGAGCCGACCCTGGCTCGGCTCGCTCTCCTTGTCGGAGACTTATCGGCCGGCTTTCAGCCGGCCTTTGACTTGGCTTCCGTCAGGGCCACCAACTTTTTCCAACGTTCCAGTTCAGCCGGCGCACTGGCGCGCACCGCAGCGGCATCCGCGATATCGACCTCCAGGCCCTGCCCGATGCAGTAGGACTTGAAAGCGGGCGTCGCAGCCGCCGCGGTCATGGCCCTGGACAACTGCGAGACTATGGCAGGCGGCGTGCCCCGCGGCGCCATGACCCAGATCGGCGAGATCAGCTTATAGCCCTTTAGCCCGGCCTCGTCCATCGTCACGACAGCCGGTAGCTGGCTCGAGCGCTGCAGGCTGGTGACAGCTAGCACACGCAAGCGTCCCGCCTTGACCAGAGCCAGCGACGAAGCCACGCCCCCGATGCCGATGTCGATTTGGCCGCTCGCCGTATCGACCGCGACCTGCGCCGGCCCCTTGTAAGGGACGTGGGTCATCTCAATGCCGGCCATGCTGCTCATCAGCGCCGCGGCCATGTGCGACGTGGTGCCATTTCCGGAAGACCCGAATGACACGCTCCCGGGCTTGCGCTTCGCCGCCGCGATGACATCCTGCACCGTGCGGAACCGCGAATTGGCCGCGGTCGTCAGCAGCAGCGCCGACATGCCCAGCCGCGCGACCGGCTCGAAGTCCCTGACCGCATCGTATGGCGTCTTCTCGACCCACTGGTTCGAATAGTGCGCGGCATAGGTGCACAGCAGCGTGTAGCCGTCCGGTGCCGCCTTGGCCACGAAATCCGTTCCGATGATCCCGCTCGCGCCAAGGCGGTTCTCCACGACAAATGCAGAGCCCAGGGCCTTCGTCAGCTCGGCGCTCATATAGCGCGCCACGACATCGCTGCCCGAGCCAGGGCTGACGGGCACGATGATTCGCACGGGGCGGGAGGGATAAGCCTGTGCGAGCACTGAAGCCGGAAATGATGCCGGGATAGCCGCCAGCGCCGGCAGCGACTGCAGGAAGGTACGGCGTGTCATCATCGCGTTGCCCCCTTCTGGACGAGGCCGACGGTAAACTTTTCGAGTTCCTCTTTGGAAAGCCATTCCGCCAGCGCCAGTGCAGCGTTCTCCGGGGTGGCCGCAGCCGGGGGAACCGGATCAGCCGGTCTGGTACGCGAAAAACGCGGCGCCGGGCGCGGCTGCACTACGCCATCCACCTCGACAAAGGTGCCGCGCGCCTTCAGGTGCGGATGTTCAAAGGCCTCCTCCTGGTCGAGCACTGGTGCGAAGCACACATCGCTGCCTTCGAGCAGTTCGGTCCACTGCGCGCGGGTCCGCGTCCTGAACTGCGCTGCAAACACGCGGCGAGCGGCGGGCCAGTCGGCACGGTCCGCCTGCTTGCCCAGCGCGGACGCATCCAGTTCAAGCCGTCCGAGCAGTTGCTGGTAGAACTTGGGCTCGATCGGGCCGATCGACACGTACTTGCCGTCGGCACACTCGTAGACGTCGTAGAAAGGCGCGCCCGAGTCCAGCAGGTTGGTGCCTCGCTCAGATCCGGTCAGGCCGGCCGCGCGCAGCCCGGTATGTACAGTCAGCAGCGACGCCACGCCGTCGACGATTGCCGCGTCGACGACCTGACCCTTACCGGAGGTACGCGCCTCCAGGATGGCGCTCACGATGCCGAGTGCGGCATAGACCGAGCCGCCGGCATAGTCGCCGACGACATTGAGCGGTACCGTCGGCGGCTGACCCTCACGCCCGATCGCATTAAGCAGTCCGGTGATCGCGATGTAGTTGATATCGTGCCCCGCCGTCTGGGCCAGCGGGCCGTCCTGGCCCCAGCCTGTCAGCCGGCCGTACACCAGTCTCGGATTGCGCGAGAGGCATGCATCAGGCCCCAGTCCGAGCCGCTCGGTGACGCCGGGCCGGAATCCCTCGATCAGTGCGTCCGCCTTGTCGATCAGCGTGCGAACCAGCTCCAGCTCAGCTGGGTCCTTCAAATCGACCTGGATCGACTTTCGGTTGCGCAGCACTAAGTCAAACTGCAGCGGCCGTGACAGGCCGAGCCCTGATGGCTCTTTGCGGTCGACGCGGATGATCGTCGCGCCGAGATCGGCGAGCAACATGGCGCAAAAGGGAGCCGGCCCGATGCCTGCCAGCTCCACGATGCGCACTCCAGCAAGTGGTCCCACGATGGTCTCCTGATAGTTATGCCCGGTTTCCGCGCGCCACCTATATTGGGCGCGAGAGCGGTCCGAATTGTCGGGGGGCCGATCCGCCTGACTCGGGCTCGCGGATGCCCGCGGCGCGTACTTCCGCCACATGCCGATCGTGCGCGCCCTCTCCGTGGAACTCAACTCGCCAGCCCATGCCGTTCCGTGCTTTGAGAGGTGAACCCTGCGCCTGCTCTCAAAGCACGGAACGGTGCACCGGCGCCGATTGCCCAGTCCACCTGCCGCGCCTATCTTCGAGACATAAGAGAGGAGGCATTATGTTTAGCAGAAGGCATTTCCTGAAATCACTGGCGTCACTAGGGGCAATCGCCTGCGCGCCAGCAGCGTTTGCGCAGCAATATCCGTCGCGGCCGATTCGAATCGTCGTGCCAGCCTCTCCAGGCACAGCGGTCGACATTACTGCACGCTTTGTTGCCGAAGCACTGGCAAAGAACCTGAAAACCCCGGTCATGGTGGATAACCGTGCTGGTGCCGGCGGGCTCATCGGCACGGACACCGTCGCCAAGGCTCCCGGGGACGGCTACACGCTGCTGTTCGCCGGTGTTCCCCACCTGACCACGCGGTGGTTCGCAGATGGTCCGGTCACGTTCGATCCGGTCAAGGACTTCGTGCCGATTGCCAAGGTGAGCAGCTCCGCGCTTGGCATCGTGGTCAAGGCCGACTCGCCTTACAAGACCCTGAGCGACCTGGTCGCGGCAATGAAGCGCAAGCCGGGCGAGATCACCTACTCATCCGGCGGAGCGGGCAGCACCTCTCATCTTTGCGCAGTGATGCTGAACGACCTGACGAAGACGCGCGCGCGGCATATCCCTTACAAGGGCAACGGCCCGGCCGTGACCGACGTCATTGCCGGCCAGGTGGACTTTACATGCCAGGGTGCACCCAGCGTGGTGCCGATGATCAAGGCGGGCAAGCTGCGCGGTCTGGCCGTCACGAGCGCCGGGCGGTGGGGCGAGATTGCCGATGTCCCGACATCGGCGCAAGCGGGGGTTGCGGGCTTTCAGGTCGCGTCGTGGATCGGCGCCCTGGCACCCGCTGCGACACCGGCCCCCATCGTCGAGCGCCTGTCCGAAGAACTGGTACGAATCGCCCAGTCGCCCGCGTTCGAGGAGTTCTGCGCCCATCAGTCGATGTACGTTGATATCGCGGATCGCCGCCAGTTCCTGGCTGACTTGCCGAAGGAGGACGCGCACTGGAAGCGCATCGCGCAACTGTCGAAGGAGTCCTGAGTTCGCGTCTGCACTGGTCGCGACCTCACCTACTCTCAGCTGTGGGGCATCTGGGTGCCCTTCAGTCCTGCCGCCCGACGCCATCTTCGACCAGCAGGTCCACCAGCTTGCGCGCAAACAGCGGCAATGCGCCGAGGTCCGCGACGCATATCTGCAGCTTGCGCTCGGCCCACTCGTCGTTGAGTTGGACGATCCGCAGCGCCATCGTACCCGCGTGACGGGCGGCAGTGCTCTCCGGCAGCACGCCGATGCCGACATTCGCCTCGATCATCCGGCAGGCGGTCTCGAAGTTGCTGACCTGGACGCGCCAGCGCAACTCACGCTGCAAATCCGCGGCGGCCCGCTTGAGGAAACTGTGGATCGCGCTTGCTTCTGGCAGGCCGATGAAGTCGTAGTCCAACGTCTCGATGAAATCCACGCTGTTGTGCTCGGCCAGGGGGTGGCTCAGCGCGGTGGCAAGGACCAGGCGGTCGCGCCGGTATGGCATGACCTCCAGCCCTTCGGTACGCACGTTGCCGGCAATGATGCCGATGTCCACCATCCCCTCCTGCACCGCGCGCACGATGTCCGGACTCAGCCGTTCGTGCATATCGATGGTCACGTCCGGATGGTTTACGAGGTAGGTGCGCAGCACGGCCGGGAGCGGCAAATCAAGCGACGGGCCCAGCATCAGGACTTCTGGAACGGCATGCTGGAAGACCTGCGCGCCGAGGGCCGCCTGCGCGAAGACATCGACATCGCCTTGTGCCGGGTCTTTGTCCTGAGCACGATTGCCTCGGTGCAGACCTGGTTCAACCCCAGGAAGGGTTCGCCCGAAAAGGTGATCGACGAACTGTGCACGATCCTGTTTGAAGGGGTGCGGCCCAGGGAGGTGCGCAAGCCAGCGCGGCGGGCGCAGGCCGTGGCTTCGTAAGCCGGCCGCTTCTGCGCCCCCTTGCCGGCTGGGTTCTCTCTCCATTTGCCGGAGAGAACCTCAACCTTGGCGCGTCACCCCGCCTTCACCTGGGAGAGTGCCACGAGCTTCTTCCAGCGCTCGAGTTCGGCCGGTGCATCAGCGCGGGCTTGCGCGGCGGACTGGATGTCGACCTCCAGTCCCTGGCTGGTACAGAACGCCTTGAAGGCGGGCGCGGCGGCAGCCTTGGTCATGGCGCCAGACAATTGCGTGACGATGTCCTGCGGCGTACCGCGCCGGGCAAACGCCCAGATCGGCGTTTCCAGCGCATAGCCTTTCAGGCCAGCCTCATCCAGGGAGGGGGCGTCCGGAAAATAGCTCGACCGGCGTAGGCTGGTGACCGCAAGCACCCGCAGGCGCCCTGCCTTCACCAGTGGCAGCGATGTCGCCACACCGCCGAAGCCGACATCCAGCTGCCCGCCCGCCACATCGACCACGACCTGCGCCGGCGCCTTGTAGGGAACGTGGGTCATCTGGATACCGGCCATGTTGCTCATCAGGGCCGCCGCCATGTGTGGGGTGGTACCGTTGCCTGGCGAACCGTAGGTCAGCCCGCCCGGCTTGCGCCTGGCGGCGGCGATCAGGTCCTGCACCGTGTGCAGCGGCGAATTGGCGGCCGTGACCAGCACCATCGCCGAGGTCGCCAGGCGCGCGATTGGCTCGAAGTCACTGACCGCGTCGTATGGCGTCTTGTCGACGAACTGGTTTGAGTAGTGGGCGGCGTAATTGAACAGGATGGTGTAGCCGTCGGCGGGTGCCTTGGCGACAAAGTCAGTGCCGATGACCCCGCTTGCACCGGCACGGTTCTCGACGACGAACGAGCCGCCCATCGCTTTGGACAGTTCGCTGCTCATGTAGCGCGCAACGACGTCCGTACCCGACCCGGGGCTGAGCGGTACGATGATGCGGACCGGGCGCGCCGGGTAAGACTGCGCGAGCGCCGTAAGCGGTAGCGTGGCCAGCGCTGGCAAGAGCTGCAGGCAAGTACGGCGTGACATCATTGTTCTTGTCTCCTTTATGTTCGGTGAGAAGCAGGCGGTTTGCTCGCCTCGCCCATCAATGGAAGAGGCGAGCAAACAAGCTGCCGTCGGGCGGCCGCTTAGACGACTCCCTCCTCGCGCAATGCCGCAATCTCTGCGCGACTGAGCTTGAGCAAGCCCCCGTAGATCTCTTCATTCGCGCCGCCCAGCGCCATCGCGGGCTTGTCAAACTGCGAAGGCGTGGCCGAGAACCGGATCGGCAAGCCCATGCCCACGGCATCCACCGGGCCGAACTGGGGGTGGGCAAGGTTCATCAACGCGCCGCTGTCATGCAGGCGGCGGTCGTGCAGCACCTCGTTGGGCTTGCGCACCGGCGCGCAGGGTACCCCGCGCTTGTCGAGCAGCTCGGCCACCACATCGGCAGTGCTGCGCTGGCTGGTCCAACCCGCGATCGCCTCGTTCAGCACCGAGGCATTGCGCATGCGCGGCCCACGGCTGCTGAAGCGCGGGTCGTCGAGCAGATCGGGCTGGCCGATCGACTCCAGCAGCCCGCGCAACCAGTCCGGCTGGAACGCCACGATCGCCACATGCCCTTCCTGCGTCGGGTACACCCCGAACGGCGCCAGCCGGTCGTGGTAGTTGCCGGTGCGCGACGGGTAGCCTTCCCGCCCCATGACGTCAAAGTGCTCTTCGGCGACCCACGACGCCAGGCAATCCAGCATCGACACCTGCACGCGCTGTCCCTCGCCGGTGCGGCCGCGGTGGATCAGTGCTGCCAGAATGCCGTTGACGGTATACATCGGCGCCACTAGGTCCGCGATCGGCAGGCCGCAGCGCGTCGGCGGGCCGTCGGCGTAGCCGGTCACTTCCATCAGGCCGCTGAGGGCCTGGACGATGATGTCCATGCCCTTGAGTCCGGGGAAGGCACTGGGCTCCCCCATGGCCTTGATCGACGCATAGACGATGCGCGGGTTCCGCTGCCTGACCTGCTCGTAGTCGACACCGAGCTTGGCGGTGGTGCCCTCGCTGAAGTTCTCCAGCACCACGTCGCATTCCTGCGCCAGCCGCATGAACAGCTCGCGACCCTGTTCGGACTTCAGGTCCAGCGTAATGCTCTTCTTGTTGCGGGCCCGGTTCAGGACCGTCAGAGATACCTCGTCGTCCTCACGCTGGCCGAAGTGGATGCCATGGCTGCCCACGAAAGGCGGGTTGGTGCGTGCAATGTCGCCACCGCCCGGCGCTTCCACGCGGATCACCTCCGCGCCCATCCCGCCAAGCAGCAACGAGCCATACGGCCCGGCAAGCGCCACGGTCAGGTCCAGTACACGAATGCCCTCGAGCGGCCGTGATTGATTTGCTGGCACTACTGTCTCCTTTCTTGTCGGCCCGCCGTCATGCGGCCGGGCCCGTGTCACTTCCATTGCCTTACAACTGTTAGCTAGGTGCCGGCGCCGTGCTTTCCCGGCCTGGCTTGGCTCGGGCAGCCCCCTTTGCTTTGGTTCAATGCTAGTGGAGCCGGCCGGTTGCGCTCAAGTAGTCCCTGGCGAACCACCAGTTCGCATTGTGCGAATTACTCGTGGTGCGGATCGTGCCGTCAGACAATGCCGGCCTTGCGCATGGCTTGTACCTGCGAGCGGTCGTAACCTACCTCAGCCAGCACTTCTTCGGTGTGTTCGCCAACCGTGGGCGGCCGTCGCATAACATCGGGCGGGGTGCGCGACAGGACTGCCGGTGGCGCGACGATCGGTGCCTTGCGCGGCAAGCCGGGGTAGTCGAGCCAGATGTAAGCGCCGGACTCCTGGATCGACGCATCGTCCAGCGCCTCGCGCGGGGAATAGATCGGCGCCGCCGGGATCCTGGCCTTCTCCAGTTCGCACAGCGCGTCATCGCGGGTGCGGCTGGCGCACCATTTGCCCATCACGTCGCTCAGGAACTCGCCGTGCTCGCCGCGCCGCAAGTCGTCGCTGAAGCGGGGATCGTCCACCAGTTCCGGCGCGCCGATCAGGTTGGCCCAGCGCCGGAACAGCGGCTGTCCGATCACCTGGGCGATGATCCAGCCGTCGGCCACGCGGAAGATGTCCGAGGGCCCATAAGAGGGGCTGCGGTTGCCCATCGCCTGCCGGTCGATAGCAAGCGCCGCTTCCTCGATCAGCGCTCCGCTGGAAAGGTTCAGCGCCGTCTGCAGCAGCGACGCCTCGACACATTGCCCGCGCCCGCTGTTGCGCCGCTCGTACAGCGCCATTACCGTGCCGAGCGCGCACGACAAGGCAGTCGAAAAATCGACCACCGGCACCATCGCCTTGGTGGGGCTTTCGGGTGTGCCCGACATGTAGACAGCGCCGCTCATGGCCTGCCCCACCCCGTCGAAGCCGACCCGGTGGCCAGCGCCTTCATGCGAGCCGAAGGCCGTCGAAGCAGTCAGGATGATGGCTGGATTGATCGCACTCAGCGTCGCGTAGTCGAGTCCCAGGTTCGCCAGCGTCTTCGGCGGCATGTTCGCCACCACCACGTCGGCGGTCTCCACCAGGCGGCGGACCGCCTCGCGGCCCTCCTCGCTGTCGATGTCCAGCGTGATCGACCGCTTGTTGCGATTGCACTGGAGGAAAAGTGCCCCCTCCCCCGATTCCGTGACCGGCACGATGAAGCGGTCTTCGCTGCCACCTACGCGGTCGATCCGGATGACATCGGCACCGTAGTCCGCGAGCAATGCTGCGCAGAACGGGCCGGCGATGAAGCGTCCGAAATCGAGGACGCGGATACCTTCAAGCACCTTGGACATCTTGTTCGTTTCCATATTTGACTGGCTGCCGCGCCCGCAGAAGGCGAGGGTTGGAGGAATCGATCGTGACCATCGACCCTGTGCGCCAGTGCACGGGACCGGCTCGCCCGTCCCGCTGTCGGCCTTCCCGCTCAGGCCGTGGTGGTGCGCGGGAACACCGGACCGCGCTTCTCGCGGAACGAGGCCACGCCTTCCTTGACCTCCGGTCCACCGAAGCCAAACATCTCCAGCGCCAGCGAAGCATCGAAGGTCGGTCCCGCCTGGCGCAGCCAGTTGTTCAGCGCATACTTGGTCCAGCGGATTGCTGACGGCGCGCCATTGGCCAGGCGCGTGGCGATCGACACTGCCTTGTCCTGCAGATCCGCTTCATCCACGGCCAGCGACACCAGGCCCATCTGTTCCGCCTTCTCGCCGCTCACCGGTTCGCACAGCAGCAGGTGGTACTTGGCCTTAGCCATTCCGCACAGCAGCGGCCACACGATCGCGGCGTGGTCGCCGGCGGCGACGCCGAGGCGGGTATGGCCATCAACCAACCGCGCGGTGCGCGCCGCCACCGAGATATCCGCCAGCAGCGCGGCAACCAGCCCCGCACCGACGGCGGAGCCGTGGATCGCCGAAACGATCGGCTTGGAGCAATTGATGATGTTGTAAACCAGGTCCTTTGACTCGCGCCAGACGCGGGCGCGGGCGTCGAAGGAATCGATCATTTCTTCGACCATCTCGAAGTCGCCGCCGGCAGAGAAGGCCTTGCCAGCGCCGCACAGCACCACGGCGCTCACGGTCGGATCGGCATCGATATCGCGCCAGACGCGGGCAATCTCGTCGTGACCGCGAGCGTCCAGCGCGTTCAGGCGCTCGGGACGGTTCAGCGTGATGCGCAGGACGCCCTCGCCAGGGCGGTCAAACGCCAGGCTCGAATAGTTCTCATAGGCCGCACCTGCGGCGGCATTGCTTTTCGACATGGAATCTCCTGAACAAAAGTGCGGGGCGTGTGCAGCGAACAAAGGAAATACACACGCTCCCGTCAATCAATGCGCCCTCATGGCGGCGTCAATGTGCGGCAGCGGCGCGAATCTCTTCAAGTGCCGGCGGGTTGTCCAGCGCGGACAGGTCGCCGGGAGGCAGCCCGTTGTAAACGCTGCGGATCACGCGGCGCATGATCTTCGAGCTGCGCGTCTTAGGCAGCTGCGCGACCACGTGGACCACGGAAGGGCGGAACGGGCGCCCCAGCCGGCCGTCGACATGTTTGCTGACAGCGGCCGCCAGCGCCTCGTTCGACTGCGTCATGGCGGCCGATGGCACCAGGAACACGACCAGCTTCTGGCCCTTGACTGGGTCCTCCACGCCGATGGCGGCGGCTTCGGCGATCTCGGGCAATTCGAGCAGCACGTCTTCGATCTCGGCGGGACCAAGCCGCTTCCCGGCCAGCTTGATGGTGTCGTCAGAGCGGCCCATCATGAACCAGGTGCCGTCGTCGCGGCGCAGCGCGAGATCACCGTGCACCCAGATGCCCGGCACGGTGTTCCAGTAGGCGTCCAGATAGCGCTCATCGTCCTGCCAGAACGACTGCGTCATGCCGACGAATGGCCGGCGGATCGCCAACTCGCCCACGGTGTCGGTCAGCGACTTGCCGTCCGCATCCACCACGTCGGCAGCCACCGACGGCGAGGCGGTGTTGAACCCGGCCGGGCTGATCGGCCTGACGATCACGCTGGACAGCAGCGCCCCCGACACCTCCGTGCCGCCGGTGTAGTTGATAACCGGGCGGCGGCCGCCGCCGAACGCCTTCTGGAACCACAGGAAGTGTTCTGGATCGATGCCCTCGCCGGCGGTGATCAGCAGCCTGACCGTCGACGTATCGCCTTGCGTGGCAAGAGCCTCGTTCGCCGCCAGGCCCCGGATCAGCGTCGGCGCCGAGCCAAAGTGCGTCACGCCGTGGCGTTCGACGATGCGCGACATGCGTGACCAGTCCGGGAAATCCGGGGCGCCGTCATAACACACCAGCGTTGCGCCACGCAGCAACGCGCACGACATCACCAGCGTGCCGGCGACCCACCCCATGTCAGCGGGCCAGCAGAACACATCCTTCGGGCTGACATTGAAATGGATGGCCGAATCGTGCGCGATCTTCATCGGGAAGCTGCCGTGCGTATGCACGGTGCCCTTGGGCTTCCCGGTGGTGCCGGAGGTATAGATGATCATGAAGGGGTCGTCCGGCGACATCCGCTCCGGCGCGGCATCCGGCTGCGCGCTGGCCACTTGCTGCCAGTCCAGCACCTTGTCGCCGAAGGCAATCGATTCGCCCGCATGCTTCCAGACCGTGGTGCCGATGTCCGGCAGGCGCGACAGCGCTTCGTCCACCAGGCTGCGCGTATCGACCCACTTTCCCCGGCGGGAGAAGCCGGTCGTAGCGACCAGCGCGCTGGCCGAGCACGACGACAAGCGCGATACGATTGCATCGACACCGAATCCGCTGAACAGGGGCACCGTCACCGCGCCGATCCATGAAATGGCCAGAGAGGTCACGGTCGCTTCGACGCCATTTTCCATCAGCAGGCCAACCCGGTCGCCGCGCTTGACGCCCAGCGCCTTCAGGCCGCCGGCGAAGCCGGCTACCTTGTTTGCCAGTTCGGCATAGGTCAGTTGCTCGATCGCACCGCTCTCTTTCTCCGCCACCACGGCGGTGCGCCACGCCATCGAGGGATCGTCCGCCCACTTGAGCGCGGACTTGACCCAGTTCAGTTGCCCGCCCGGGAACCATTTTGGAAACGGCTTACCCTTGGAGGCATCCATGTACTGCGTGTACGGAACATCCCACACCATTCCGCAGAATTCGATGACGGCGTCCCAGTAGGCGTCGGGCTTCTCGTTGGAGAAAGCCAGCAGTTCGTCGTAGTCCTTCAGGCCGAGGCGGGCGACCAGCGCCGACACGTTCGCCGTGGCGATATCGTCTCCCGTAGGGATCCAGTCATTGTGCAGAGGGTCACTCATCGAAAATCCAGCATGTTGGTTGCACAGTTGCTGCGGCGCGACGTGGTCAGCACAGTTCATGCAGCATCAGGAGCGCCATGGCATAGATCCAGCGTGCGCGACGCACCGAAGCAAGTCAATCCGCGCCGCGGTGTTGTGCCGTACTTTGGAATGCCGTGGCGCAGTCCGGAGCGCCGTTCGTGTCCGTGTATCGAGTGTCGGGGCCAGACGGCGGCGCGGGCGTCCAAGTGCTCTCATTTCATTGCACGGCACAGTTGTCGGATGGGCTTTGACGCCATCACGCGACATCTCACAGACTCCGCACACACACAAGACCACAACGGAGGAGCCCATGAAGAGTCGTTATTACGCTGCAGTGCTGTTGTCCATGACTGCACCATTCGCCACTGCGCAGTCGTCCGTCACGCTGTATGGCGTCGCGGATATCGGGATGGAATACCTGAACAACACCAATGCGGCCGGCGACAAGCTGTTTCGCATGACGTCCGGCAACGTGTCGGGCTCGCGCTGGGGCCTGCGCGGCGTGGAGGACCTGGGCAGCGGCATGAAAGCGGTCTACGCGCTGGAAAGCGGCTTCGATCTCGACAACGGTGTATCGAGCCAGGGCGGCCGGCTGTTCGGCCGCCAGGCCTTCGTGGGCCTGGACCACCAATGGGGCCGCGTCACGCTCGGCCGACAGCAGAACGCGCTGTTCGACTTGCTGATCAACTATGAGCCGATGGTGCTGGCGGCGCGCTATTCGGCGCTGTCGATCGATACCAGCCTTGCGGGTCGCTACGACAACACCGCCAAGTACACCGGCAAGTTCGGCCCGGTCACGGCAACTGCCCTGTACAGCTTTGCGCGCGGTACCAGCATCGCCAGCGGCGGCACTACGTCGTTCGGCACCGAGGTCCCCGGCGACGTCAAGAGCGACCGTGCCTTTGGCGGCGGCCTGGAGTACGCCGGCGGAAAGTTCGGAGCTACCGTGATCTATGACCAGCAGCAAGGTACGCGTGGCATCACCGGGCAGAGTTCGGGCCAGACAGACCGCCGTATCGCAGCAGCGGCCAACTTCAGCTTCGGCAGCTCGACGATACTGGCCGGCTATCGCTGGTTCAATGGCGACATTGGTGTCGCGCCGGGCCAGCCGCAGCGCCGTAACGACCTCTTCTGGCTGGGATACCGTTTCCGGGCTACGCCTGCCCTCACTTTGACCGGTGCCGGCTACTACCTGAATAACCGGCGTAACGGACAGGATCCGTGGATGCTGGTCGCATCCGCCAATTACGCCTTGTCCAAGCGCACTGATGCCTTCCTGAACGTGGGATACGTGCGCAACAAGGACAACTCCAACCTTGGCCTGAACGGCTTCCGCAGCACCATCACGCCGGGCGAGAACCAAACGGGGGTCATGGTCAATATCCGCCATAAGTTCTGACGGATTGGCTCCGGCCGCGTCACTTCAATGCCGCGCGGCCAAGCAGCGAGATAAGAAGCAGAAAAGGGAAGTGGTAAAGGGAACTGGCGCCTGTTCGCGTGACAAAGCGCGGTCAGGTGCATTTTTTTTGGTGAACGCAACTTGCCTGAGCGCGGGCCCCTTTGTGCGCGCGGCGCTCATGCACGCAGACACCACACCCCCGGCGCCAGCACCTTCCGCTCCGCCTTACCCGCTCATTGCACGGAACGCACGCAAGCCGGGCATTGACCTCGCCTGCCTCGCATTCCCACCATGCATACCTGCCCCCTTTCACGCAGGGCTGCCAACAGAGATTACGAAACAGGAGGCCACAGCAATGACCCACTCCCTTCATCACCTGTGCGGCGCGATCATCATGTCGCTGGCAGGGCCGACATTGGCTGTGGACGCCTATCCGGCCAGGCCTGTGCGGATCGTCGTCAACTCGGCGCCGGGAGCGCTGCTCGACGTCACGACCCGCGCCGTGGCGCAGCAGATGGCCGACAACCTCGGCCAGCCTGTGGTCGTGGAAAACATGGCGGGGGCTGCCGGAATGCTTGGCATCCGCTATGTGAAGACCCAGAAGCCGGATGGCTACACCATCCTCGCCACCGCCAACACCCTGGCGCTGGCGCAGGCCACCAAGCTGGAGCCGGGCTATGACCTGGCGCGGGACTTCACCGGCATCGGCATGATGAACAAGGCCCCGCTGATCATGGTGGGCTTCTCCGCCCAGCCGGACAAGACCCTGCCCCAGTTGGTCGCGCATGCGAAAGCCAGCCCGGGCTCGATGTCCTATGCCACCGCGGGCATCGGCACCAGTACCCATATGGCCGCCGCGCTGTTCGTGCACCAGGCCGGCATCAAGATGCTTCACGTGCCTTACAAGGGCAACGCCGGCGCCATGCCGGACGTACTTGGCGGCCGCGTCAACATGATATTTGACGGCGCCAACTCATCGGGCCCATACCTCCAGGACGGCAAGCTGCGCGCGTTCGCGGTCTCCTCCCCCAAGCGCCTGCCGGCATTTCCCGACATTCCGACACTGGCCGAACAGGGCCTGCCCAACTACAGCTTCTATGTCTATATGGGCCTGACGGCGCCGGCCGGTACGCCAACGCCGGTCGTCATGCGGCTGGCGAAGGCATTGAAGGCGGCGCAGGCCAGCGAGGCCGTGCGCGAGCGGTTCCGCAAGGACAGCGCCGAAGCCGGCAACATGTCCCCGGAGGAATTCACCGAGTTCTTGCGCCAGGATCTGCAGCGCAATATCAAGGTCGTGGCGGACCTGGGCATTCCGAAGGAGTAAGTCGGACGACAAGCCGAACTCCCCTGCCAGCCCCTGCCGCAGGGGCGCGACACCTTACCTGGAGAGAATGCAATGGCAACAACCATCGTCGAGCAACTGGCCGGCTTTACACAGCAAAGCACCTACGACACGCTGCCGCCGGCGGTCGTGGACGAATGCAAGCGCATCGTCCTCGATTCGCTGGGATGCGCGCTGGCCGCCGTCGACCAGCCCAAGGGCAAGATCGGGATCGACTACGGCGCACTGATGGGCGGCGCCGCGGGCGACGCCACCATCATCGGCACCGACCAGCGGGTGTCGGTCGTCGGCGCGGCCTTTGCCAACGGCGAGCTGATCAACGCCCTCGACATGGATGCGGTGGTGCCGCCGGGCCATGTGACGCCCTATGTCCTGCCCGGCGCGCTGGCGGTCGGCGAAGCCATGGGCCGGTCCGGCCAGGACCTGATTGCCGCGCTGGCGGTCTCGCATGAGATGTCGTATCGGCTCGGCAAGGCCATGGACTACCTGCGCGACACCAAGGACGGCAAGGTCTCGCCACCGAAGATCTATGGCTACAGCAGCACCGTCTTCGGCGCGACCGCGGCCGTCGCCAAGCTGAAGGGACTGGGCGCGGAGACGACAGCGCATGCGCTGGGGATTGCAGGCAGCATCAGCCCGGTGAACTCGCAGGTCGCCTGGTTCCAGCATGCGCCCAGCTCCACCATCAAGTACCTGCTTGCCGGCGCGCTGACGCAGGCGGCGATGGCCGCCGCGCACATGGCCGAGTTCGGCCACCGTGGCGACCTCCAGATACTTGATGACCGCGAATATGGTTTCCCGCGCTTTATCGGCACTACGCGCTGGGAACCGGACCGCATCCTCGCGGCACTCGGCACCGACTGGCAGTTCCCCACCGAACAGGCCTACAAGCCCTACCCGCACTGCCGCATCCTGCATGCGCTGCTGGACAGCCTCAACGAGATCGTCGACCAGAACGAACTGCGGCCGGACGAGATCGATGGCATCAAGGTCTGGGTCGAGGGATTTGTCGAGCAGCCGGTTTGGCTCAACCGTGAGATCCGGCATGTGCACGACGCACAGTTCAGCATCGCACACGGCATCGCACTGGGTGCGCATCGTGTGCCGCCGGGCAAGGCCTGGCAGGAGCCCGAACTGGTGTTCGGCGAATCCGTGATGCGTCTGATGGATAAGGTCGAACACGCGGTACACCCCGACTATGTGGCCCTTCTGACCGGCCACGCAGCCAGCCGGCCGGCGAAGATCGAGGTGTCGGCGCGCGGCCAGACCTTTGTCGGCGAGCGGCGCTATCCGAAGGGAAGTCCGTCCCCCGACCCGGCCAGCCATATGAGCACGGAAGAGTTGGTGCAGAAGTTCCGCGACAACGCGCGGGACGCCATCCCCGAGGCCAAGATCGATCGCGTCATCGATGCGGTGCGGGACCTGGAGAACGTGGGGAACATTGCGTCGATCCTGGCGGACATGCGACCCGGCGAACGCTAAGACCCGGCATCACCTGGCAGCGGACGTCATGCGCAGCATGGGGGAAAGGCCTTTGGTCGAACGTGGCGCCAATGGCGCAAAAAAGGAAGCCCCGCGGCAAGCCGGTCGGGGCATAAGCTCGCTCGGACGCGAGCATGGAGACAACAGATGCCGTTTCCGGCACGCACACATTCACTATGCCGCAGCTGCGGCAGATGACCAATGGTTTTGCGCCAACTCTCCCGTACTTTGAAACATCTCGGCAAGCACCGCCGTCAAACCGGCGCGCCCGTTATCCTGACAAACGTTAGGTAAATTTCATGAGCCCGATGCAGTAAGTTCATGTGAATAACTCCTGACTTGCTGCCTTCCTCATGCCTACCCGCCTTACTGGAGCCGGTCGCATCCAGACTGCGGGTGCGGGCGCCGGTGCTGCGGCGTTCCAAGGTACGGAACGCCCCGCCTTTTCGGTTGAGCTGGCGACCGTCATCGTCGTAGCATTGCTGCAAAGCCCACAAGGAAGGCATGTATGGGAACGCCCGGGGAGCGCCAGGCAATGACATGGCAATCATGACCGAACACCAAGCCACATGCGAGAACGCCTCGCGAGCGCAGGCCGCCCTGCAAGACGTCGAGCGCCGCTGGAACGCCGCCGCGCTGACATGGAATTCCGACGCGCTGACCGCGCTGTACGCGCCCGAAGCCTTGTTCTTCGGGGGCCGCCCTGGCCACGCCGTGGGCCAAGCGGCAATCCAGGGATACTTCGCCTCGTACGCCGGGACGTTGCGCTCGGCATCGATGTCCCTGGTCGATCAAACGCTGGTCGAGCTTGGCGCGGACACGCTGCTGGCGCAGGGGCACGCCAACTTCCACTTTGTGCTCGCCGACGGGCGCGAAACCGCCTCGGCACTACGGACGACGTGGGTACTGACAAGGCGGCTGGGGGCGTGGCAGATTCTGCAGCACCACTTCTCCGCTACACCAGAAGGGCCCCCTATCCAATAGCCGGCGTTCCCTCATCGAGAAGACCCGATGATCGACGCATGCCAGCTTTTTGCGGCGCTTACCCGCATACGAGAGCATGCAAATACCCCGTGAACGCCAACAGAAAACAAAAAAGCCCGCAATTAAGCGGGCTCCAAGGTGAAACTTTACAAAAGGTCGTAAGGTAGGACCTAGAACGGGATATCGTCGTCCATATCCTCGAAACCATTCGAGGCCGGCTGCTGCGGCCGGCGCGCAGCGCCACCGCCCTGGCCGCCACCCTGGCCGCCCGCCTGACCACCGCGGCCACCGCCGTAGCCGCCGCCCGACGCTTCGCGGCTGTAGCCACCGCCGCCACCTGCGCCGCCACCACCGTAGCCGCCTTCGTCACCGCCACCGCCGCCGCCACCCTGGCGCGAGCCGAGCATCTGCATCTGGTCGGCAACGATTTCAGTGGAGTACTTGTCCTGGCCCGACTGGTCCTGCCACTTGCGGGTGCGGATGCGGCCTTCGATATAGACCGACGATCCCTTGCGCAGGTACTGGCCGGCGATTTCGGCGATCTTGCCGAAGAACGAGACGCGGTGCCATTCGGTGGCCTCCTTCATCTCGCCGCTCTGCTTGTCCTTGTAGCGATCGGTGGTCGCCAGGCGGATATTGGTCACGGCGTCGCCGCTGGGCAGGTAGCGGGTTTCCGGGTCTGCGCCGAGGTTGCCGACGAGAATGACTTTGTTGACCGATGCCATGTGAATGTTCTCCAAAAGCCACGCGCTGTGTTGAAAAGCGTGGCAATACGATGACGGTAAAGCGGATGTAGTGTGACGCGATACTGCGGTGACGTAAACGAACATCGCGCCCCCGGCCAGACGTCGGGTGGCGCGATCATGCTAGGCCTTTTCCAGGCCGGATTCTTTACGATGTGATGCGGATCAGGCCGGCGTTGCCGGTGCAGCTTCCTGCCCGCGCGCCGGCGGCGCCTTCATGCTCCAGGCGATTATAAGCCAGAGCAACAGCACCACCGCGCAACCGACGAACACGGCGCTGCGCCCCTCGTGCTTGAGCAGCCAGCCACCGGCCGCGCCGCCCAGGAACAGGCCCAGCGCCTGCGTGGTGTTGTAGACGCCCAGCGCCGCCCCGCGCGCGGCCGCGGCGTAGCGCGACACCAGCGAAGGCTGCATCGCCTCCAGCACGTTGAACGCGACAAAGAAGAGCAGCAGCACGCCGACGATGGCCCACAGCCCGTGCACGGCGGCAAACAGCAGCTGCACCGCGGTCATCAGCGCGACCGCGCCCAGCAGCACCGGGCGCACGCGGCCGTAGCGCTCGGCCGCCATCATCGGGCCCAGCATCAGCACGAAGGACACCAGCACCACCGGCAGGTAGACCTTCCAGTGCTGGTCCAGCGGCATGCCGGCATCGGCCAGCATGGCGGGCACCACCATGAACATGGCCACCTGGGAAGCGTGCAGCGCCAGCACGCCGACGTTCAGGCGCGCCAGGTCGGGGTTGAGCAGCACCTTGCGGAACGGCAGGCGCACCGGATGCGGCGGCGGCGGGGTCGGCACCAGGAACAGCGTCACGCCGATGGCCACCAGCCCCAGCACCGACATCAGCCCGAAGATGCCGGACATGCCGATGCTGTGCAGCAGCGGCGAGGCGATCACCAGCGACAACGCGAAGGTCAGGCCGATGCTGCCGCCCACCATCGCCATCGCCTTGGTGCGATGGCGTTCGCGCGTCAGGTCGGCGATGCAGGCGGTGATGGCCGCGGAGATCGCGCCCGTGCCCTGCAGCGCGCGGCCGGCGATGATGCCGCTGAGCGTGTCGGAGAAGGCGGCCACCAGCCCGCCGGCGATGAACAGCAGCAGCCCGGCCACCATCACCGGCTTGCGCCCGATGCGGTCGGACAGCCAGCCCAGCGGGATGTGCAGGAATGCCTGCATCAGGCCATAGATGCCCATGGCCAGGCCCACGCGCTGGGCGTCGTGCCCGTCGGGCAGGCTGTGCGCGTATTCGGCAAAGACGGGCAGGATCAGGAACAGGCCCAGCATGCGCAGCGCGAAGATGCTGGCCAGCGACACGGCGGCGCGCAGCTCGACGCGGGTCATGCGTTCGCGGGCGGGGGCCTGGGATGCGTCAGCGGCACCCGCACCCGGGGAAGAAGACTGGATCGACGGCATTGCGATCGTGGGATCGTGGAATCTGTCAGGCTGGCTGCCGTTGCATCGCAACGGCAGTTTCGATCGGGATCGCGGGGGGAAGTTGCCGCCCGGAACCCGGGGCCGGCGGCGGCTTCGCCGGGCGCCTGCATGGCGCGGGCCACCCCGGAAACCGAAGTTGGGTATATTAACAGGTTTGCTCCTTCGCGCTTCCCGGGTCACCTGGCCATGCCAGTTGGCCCCCGGGCGTGTGCCCGGGCGCGCATTCCGGCCGTCGCCAGCGGTCGGAAGTGCCAAATACGGTACTTGTTTCTGGGTTTTGCGATTCCTTCAGACAGCCTTGCCAACCCCGGCAGGGCGGCCTGTCTGGCGACGACTTTTCGGCATATGGAAGAAATCAAGATCCGTGGGGCGCGTACCCACAACCTGAAGAACATCAATCTCGACCTGCCGCGCAACCGGCTGATCGTGATCACCGGCCTGTCGGGCTCGGGCAAGTCCTCGCTTGCCTTCGACACGCTCTATGCCGAGGGCCAGCGCCGCTACGTGGAGTCGCTGTCCGCCTATGCCCGCCAGTTCCTGCAGCTGATGGAGAAGCCGGACGTGGACCTGATCGAAGGCCTGTCGCCGGCGATCTCGATCGAGCAGAAGGCCACCAGCCACAACCCGCGTTCCACGGTCGGCACCGTCACCGAGATCCACGACTACCTGCGCCTGCTGTACGCCCGCGCCGGCACGCCCTACTGCCCCGACCACAACCTGCCGCTGCAGGCGCAGAGCGTGTCGCAGATGGTGGACGCCGCGCTGGCCCTGCCGGAAGACACCAAGCTGATGATCCTGGCGCCGGTGGTGGCCGACCGCAAGGGCGAGCACTCGGACCTGTTCGACAGCATGCAGGCGCAGGGCTTCGTGCGCTTTCGCATCCGCTCGGGCGGTGGCACCGCGCACGAGGCCGAGGCCAAGGTCTATGAGGTCGATGCGCTGCCGAAACTGAAGAAGACCGAGAAGCACACCATTGAGGTGGTGGTGGACCGCGTCAAGGTGCGCGCCGACATCAAGCAGCGCCTGGCCGAGTCGTTCGAGACCGCGTTGCGCCTGGCCGATGGCCGCGCGCTTGCGCTGGAACTCGACAGCGGCAAGGAGCATATGTTCAGCTCCAAGTTTGCCTGCCCGATCTGCTCGTATTCGCTGCAGGAGCTGGAGCCGCGGCTGTTCTCGTTCAACAACCCGATGGGCGCCTGCCCTAGCTGCGACGGGCTGGGCCAGATCACCTTCTTCGATCCCAAGCGCGTGGTGGCTTTCCCCAACCTGTCGCTGGCCTCGGGCGCGATCAAGGGCTGGGACCGCCGCAACCAGTTCTACTTCCAGATGCTGCAAGGCCTGGCAGCGTACTACGACTTCGACACCGAGACCCCGTTCGAGGAGCTGCCGGAAAACGTGCAGCAGTCGGTGCTGCACGGCTCGGGCGAGCAGCAGATCCCGTTCACCTATATCAACGAACGCGGCCGCACCACCGTGCGCGAGCATGTGTTCGAAGGGATCATCCCCAACCTGGAGCGCCGCTACCGCGAGACCGATTCGGTCGCCGTGCGCGAGGAACTGGCCAAGTACCAGAACAACCAGCCCTGCCCCGCCTGCCAAGGCACCCGGCTGCGCACCGAGGCGCGCCACGTCAAGCTGGGCGAAGGCGAGCAGGCACGCGCGATCTTCGAGATCAACGGCTGGCCGCTGCGCGACGCGCTGACCTACTTCCTGACGCTGGACATGCATGGCGCCAAGCGCGAGATCGGCGACAAGATCATCAAGGAGATCTCGGCACGGCTGAACTTCCTGAACAACGTCGGGCTGGACTACCTGTCACTGGAGCGCAGCGCCGATACGCTGTCAGGCGGCGAAGCCCAGCGCATCCGGCTGGCGTCGCAGATCGGCTCGGGCCTGACCGGCGTGATGTATGTGCTGGACGAGCCCTCGATCGGCCTGCACCAGCGCGACAACGACCGCCTGATCGGCACGCTCAAGCACCTGCGCGACATCGGCAACTCGGTGCTGGTGGTCGAGCACGACGAGGACATGATCCGCGCCTGCGACTATGTGGTCGACATCGGCCCGGGCGCCGGCGTGCACGGCGGCATGATCGTGGCCGAGGGCACACCGCGGCAGATCGAGGATTCGCCGGCATCGCTGACCGGGCAGTACCTGTCCGGCCAGCGCCGCATCGAGGTGCCGAAGGAACGCGCCGCACCCGACGATGAGCGCCTGCTGCGCATCGTCAACGCCAGCGGCAACAACCTGCGCAACGTCACCGCCGAGGTGCCGGTGGGCCTGCTGACCTGCATCACCGGCGTGTCCGGCTCGGGCAAGTCGACGCTGATCAACGACACGCTCTACCATGCGGTGGCGCGCCACCTGTACGGCTCGACGCCGGAGCCGGCGCCGCACGACCGCATCGAGGGGCTCGAGCATTTCGACAAGGTCATCAACGTCGACCAGAGCCCGATTGGCCGCACGCCGCGTTCCAATCCGGCCACCTATACGGGCCTGTTCACGCCCATCCGCGAACTGTTCGCCGGTGTGCCGTCGGCCAAGGAACGCGGCTACGATCCGGGCCGCTTCTCGTTCAACGTCAAGGGCGGGCGCTGCGAGTCCTGCCAGGGCGACGGCGTGCTCAAGGTCGAGATGCATTTCCTGCCCGACGTCTATGTGCCGTGCGATGTCTGCCACGGCAAGCGCTACAACCGCGAGACGCTGGAAGTCCTGTACAAGGGCAAGAACATCTCCGAGGTGCTGGACCTGACCGTCGAGCAGGCGCACGAGTTCTTCAGCGCGGTGCCGGTGGTGCGGCGCAAGCTGCAGACGCTGCTGGACGTGGGCCTGGGCTATATCCGCCTGGGCCAGTCGGCGACCACGCTGTCGGGCGGCGAGGCGCAGCGCGTCAAGCTGTCGCTGGAGCTGTCCAAGCGCGATACGGGGCGCACGCTCTACATCCTGGACGAGCCCACCACCGGGCTGCACTTCCACGATATCGAGCTGCTGCTCAAGGTCATCCACAAGCTGCGCGACCAGGGCAATACCGTGGTCATCATCGAACACAACCTCGATGTCATCAAGACCGCGGACTGGCTGATCGACATGGGGCCGGAAGGCGGCGCCGGCGGCGGCCAGGTGATCGCGCGCGGCACGCCGGAGGATGTGGCCAGGAGCAAGGCGAGCTTTACGGGCAAGTATCTGGCACCGCTGCTCAGGCGGGCCTGAGCGTTCAGTCCAGCCCGGCGGCCGGCAGCACGCGCGTGCGCCGGGCCGCGCCGTTCGGCTGCAATTCGATTGCTGCTCCACCGCCGCTGTCGGCGCCATGGCCGGTCAATGCGGTGATCACCACCTGGTGCGTGACCAGCAGGTAAGGCCCGCCGCGCGGATCGAGCCCGTCGATAAAGCGCGAAAGCTGCGCGGTCTGCGCTTCCCGGCGCTGCGCATCCGCGCCAAAAAATGAATTGAGCAATGGCTGGACCCGCACCGGACCCAGGTCGATCAGGCGGGCGGTGTCCTGGCAGCGGCACCAGGCGCTGCTGTAGACCCGCGTCGGCCGGAAGCCCGCCGCCTTCCAGCTGCTACCGAGCCTCGCCGCCTGCTGCCGGCCGTTCGCGTCCAGGTTGCGCTGGGTCGAACAGTCGTCCAGCTTGAAGCCCGGCGGATCGCCGACCCCCGGCGCACTCGCATGCCGCAGCACGACGACGACATTGGGGCGTTTCAGCTCACTGACGGCGATTTCGCCCTGTGATGCCGGAACGACCTGGGCGGCGGCCACGCACGGCGCCATGGCAAGCCATGCGAGGAAGAGGCGAAGAAGCGGCATCGGCGTCTCCGTGACGGGCCAGTCCATCCGGTATAGCAGGTACGCGTGCCATGCGAGGATCCCTGCCCGCTTGCATTCACCACCCCGCGCCCTACCATGAACCGGATGGCGGCAAGCCGCGCCGCCATTCTGGAGCCAGCCATGGAACTGACGGTCGTACCGGTCACCAAGCCGGAAGCCACCAACTTCATCTTCGGCCATTCGCATTTCATCAAGACTGTGGAAGACCTGCACGAGGCGCTGGTCGGCACGGTGCCAGGCATCCTCTTCGGGCTGGCGTTCTGCGAGGCCTCGGGCAAGCGCCTGGTGCGCTGGTCGGGCACAGATGAAGACCTGATCGACCTGGCCTGCGAGAATGCCCGCGCCATCGGCGCCGGGCATACCTTCGTGATCTTCCTCGGCGACGGGTTCTTTCCGGTCAACGTGCTGGCCGCGGTGCGGGCAGTGCCGGAGGTGTGCCGCATCTTCTGCGCAACGGCCAACCCGACCGAGGTGATCATCGCCCAGACCGATGCCGGACGCGGCGTGGTGGGCGTGATCGATGGCGCCTCGCCGCTGGGGATCGAGACCGATGCCGATGTGGCCGAGCGCAAGGCGCTGTTGCGGAAGTTCGGCTACAAGCTCTAGCGTCGCCGCTCAGTGCTGCGCTGCCTGCACGGTCGGCACCGCCGGCAGGTCGTCTTCCTTCATCCGGCTGCGGTTGAGCACCCCAGCCTGCTCCAGCACCGGATAAGCCGTCGCACAGAACAGCGAATTCAGCCGCTTGAGCTCGCTGATCACGTCCAGGTGCAATGAGCTGGTCTCGATGCTCTCGGCGGTCTGCACCGCCACGCGCTGCAGGTGGGTGCGCGCGTACTTGCGCTCCAGCTCGCGGAAGTTCGCTTTCTCGGCCATCAGCGCCTGCGCGCTCTTGAGGTCTCCGTTGAGAAACACCGACAGGCCCAGCCGCAGGTTGGCGACCAGGCGCGCGTGCATCTCTGCGATTTCCTGCATGCCCGCCTCGGAAAACATCAGGTTGTGGGCGATCTTCTTGTCCTTGGTATCGAGCAGGATGCGCTCGATGATGTCGCCCGCGTGTTCCAGGTTGATGGTGAGCGAGATGATCTCGGTCCAGCGCTGGCCGTCGCGCTCGTCCAGCGCTTCCAGGCTGATGCGCGTCAGGTAGAGCTTGATCGCGGTGTAGAGGTCGTCCACCTCGTTGTCGATGCGGCAGGTGGCGTCGGCCAGCTTGGCGTCGTTGGTGCGCAGCACGCGCAGCATGTTGTCCAGCATCTGCTCGACGCGGTCGCCGATGCGCAGCACTTCGCGCGCGGCGTTGGCCAGCGCCAGCGTGGGCGTGGACAGCGCGGCCGTATCGAGGTGGCGCGGCGTGACCTGGCTGTCGCCGGTATTGCGCCCGGGCAGCACCTTCTCGCACAGCCGCGCCAGTGGCGCGGTGGCGCCCAGCAGCAGCACCGCCAGCGCGACGTTGAACAGCAGGTGGAAATTGACGATCAGCCGTTGCGGGTCATGGTCCAGCAGCGCCAGCAGCTCCTCGGCCTGGCCCAGCAGCGGCAGCGCCACCAGGCAGCCCAGCAGGCGCGACAGCAGGTTGCCCAGCGTCACGCGCTTGCCCGGCTGGTTATTGCCCGAGGTGGTCAGCAGCGCCGAGATGCCCGAACCCAGGTTGGCCCCCAGCACCAGCGCCAGCGCCACGTGGATCGACACCACGCCGGCCGAGGCCAGCGCGCCGCAGAACAGCACCACGGCCAGGCTGGAATAGCACAGGATGGTCAGGAAGGCGCCGACCAGCATGTCCAGCCCCGCGTCGCCGGTCAGCGAGGCGAACAAGACCTTGACGCCGGCGGCCTGCACCACCGGACGGGTGGCGATGGAGATCAGCTCCAGCGCCAGCGTGATCAGGCCCAGGCCGATCAGCACGCGGCCGACGTGGCCGGCCCTGCTGCCCTTCCAGGTCAGGTGGCAGATCACGCCGACAAAGATCAGCAGCGGCGACAGCCAGGACAGGTCCAGCGAGAACACCTGCACCATCAGCGCGGTGCCGACGTTGGCGCCGAGCATGATGGCCAGCGCCGGCGCCACGGCGATCAGGCCCTGGCCGACGAAGGAGCTGACGATGACCGCGGTGGCGTTGCTGCTCTGGACCAGCCCGGTGACGCCGAGCCCGGCAAGGAAGGCGGTGAAGCGGTTGGAGACGCTGGTCGACAGGACATGGCGCAGGTTCGCGCCGTAGACGCGCAGGATGCCGACCTTGACGATGTTGGTGCCCCAGACGAGCAGGGCAACGCCTGATAGCAGGTGAAGGAGTACGCCCATGGTGCGCCTTTGTGTGACCGGTGCCGAATACTGACTGGAGGCTCCGCCCGGTCATCGTGTCGTTGTCAAGAGGGCATTATGCGCCCGACACCTGGCACCGGCAACGGCATGGGCCCGCGATGCGGGCCGCAGGCAGCACAGGAACAACACCCTGGAAAGCCACGCCGCGCATGTGGCTGCGCAGCGTTTGGGCGGGCCGGGATCAGGGCAGCGCGACCTTGATCCCCAGCCCGACGAAGATCGCCCCGGCGGCGCGGTCCAGCCAGCGGCCGGTGGCCGGGCGGCGGCGCAGCCAGGCGCCCAGCCAGCCCGCGCACAGCCCGAACAGCGAGAACACCACCGCCGTCTGCAGCATGAAGACCACGCCCAGCAGCAGGAACTGCAGCCCCGGGTGCGCGGCATCGGCGCGCACGAACTGCGGCAGGAACACCAGGAAGAACAGCGTCACCTTGGGATTCATGATGTTGCCGAGCACGCTCTGGCGGAACACGCGCCCCAGCGGCACCGCATCGACGTCACCGCCCTGCGCCAGCCCGCCCCTGACTCGCAGCGCCTGGATGCCGATCCAGATCAGGTAGGCCGCGCCCGCATACTTGATCAGCTGGAACGCCAGCGGCGACGAGCGCAGCACCGCGGCCAGCCCCACCGCCGCAATCACGGTGTGGAACAGGCACCCGACCGAAAAGCCCAGTGCCGCGACCAGCCCCGCGCGCCGGCCCTGTGCCATGCCGCGCGCCAGCACCTGCAGGTTGTCGGGCCCCGGGGCCACAGTCACGGCAATCGAAGTCAGCAGGAACAGCAACAGGTCAGGCATGGGGTCTCCTTGCGTGGAAATCTTGCGGGCCGGTCAGCGTGGCTCAGTGACCTTCGAACTTGCACACGGTGAACAGCGGCAGCCCGCCGTCCTGCAGCAGCTTCGAGCCGCCCAGTTCGGGCAGGTCGACGATGGCGGCGCCCTCCACCACCGTCGCGCCCAGGCGCTCCAGCAGCTTGCGCCCGGCCATCATGGTGCCGCCGGTGGCGATCAGGTCGTCGACCAGCAGCACGCGGTCGCCGGACTTGCAGGCGTCGGCATGGATCTCGACAGTGGCGCTGCCGTATTCCAGCTCGTACTCCTCGGCCACGGTCTGGAACGGCAGCTTGCCCTTCTTGCGGATCGGCACGAAGCCCAGGTTCAGCTCATACGCGACGATCGCGCCCAGGATAAAGCCGCGCGCGTCGATGCCCGCCACCAGGTCGAGCTGCGCATCCATGTAGCGGTGCACAAAGACATCGATCAGCACGCGCAGCGTCTTGGGGTTCTGCAGCAGCGGGGTGATGTCGCGGAACATCACGCCCGGCATGGGCCAGTCCGGCACCGTACGGATGCGCTCGCGCAGGTAGCCGGTGACGTCGCCGAGCTCGGGGGACTGGATGATGGAGTCTGCCATAGGGGTCTGGAAACGGTAGGCGCGCAGCGTGGCGCGCCAATCAGAAAGAGGGGTCGCAGCGGGTCGCGGCAGGATGGCCGCCGGCGCGGTAACCAGTTACCACCCGCGCCATCGGGGCGGCCAGCACAATGGCCCTGCCGGCCCGCTTGGCTAGCCAGGGGCCGGGCTGCCGCGTCCGGCACCCGCCGGACACCCGTAACCATACAGGAGACCGCGATGGCAAAAAAGATTCTGATGCTGGTGGGCGACTACGCCGAAGACTACGAAACCATGGTGCCGTTCCAGGCACTGCAGATGGTCGGCCACACCGTGCATGCGGCCTGCCCGGACAAGCAGGCGGGCGACGCCTGCGCCACCGCCATCCATGACTTCGAGGGCGACCAGACCTACACCGAGAAGCGAGGCCACAACTTCACCCTCAACGCGAGCTTTGCGGAGATCGACCCCGCCGGTTACGACGCACTGGTCATCCCCGGCGGCCGCGCGCCGGAATACCTGCGCCTGAACGCGCGCGTGCTGGAGATCGTGCGCCACTTCGCCCAGGCGGACAAGCCGATCGCCGCGGTCTGCCACGGCGCCCAGCTGCTGGCCGCGGCAGGCGTGCTCGAAGGCAAGACCTGCTCCGCCTACCCGGCCTGTGCGCCCGAGGTGAAGCTGGCCGGCGGCACCTATGCCGATATTCCCGTCGACCAGGCCCATACCGATGGCAACCTCGTCACGGCCCCGGCCTGGCCCGCGCATCCGGCCTGGCTGGCGCAGTTCCTTGCCGTGCTGGGCACGCGGATCGTACATTAGAGCTTTCCGCACGCGGCGCCCCCACGCGTGAAGGCACGGCCCGCCCCATAGCGCGAGCCGTGCACATGCACGCCGGCTGCGCCGCCCGCACGGGAGCATCCATGTGTGAAATCTTTATCCGCGCCAATCCGGCGTCGTACCAAAGCCAGTCGCGCTCGCTGCGCCTGCATGGCGTGGCCACCAGCATCCGGCTGGAGAGCCTGTTCTGGGAAGTGCTGGAAGAACTGGCGCGGCGTGACGACATGACGGTCAACCAGCTGATCACGCGCCTGCACGATGAACTGACCGAACATCGGGGCAGCGAGGCGGTGGCGGGCAATTTCTCGTCCTTCCTGCGCGTGTGCTGCCTGCGCTACCTGATGCTGCAGGGCGAGGGCCGCATCCCGGCCGACGCCAGCGTGCCGATCCGCTCGCTGGACGCGCGCGCCGTGCTCGACAACCTGCCGGAATCCTGGGTCGAAGCGCGTTCCCACTGACGCATCCGGCGGCCCCGCTCAGCCGTTCAGGATGCGCGTCTCTGCCGCTTCCAGCGCCTCGGGCGGGCCGCGCAGCACCACGATGTCGCCCGGTTCCAGCACGGTCTCGGGCTCCGGGTCAAAGGCGCGGATGCCGCGCCGGCGCACCGCGGTCACTTCCACGCCGATCCGCTCCAGCCCCAGCACGCCAAGGCGCCGCCCCACCGCCGTGGATTGCGGCCCGAGCGACACGGAGTGCAGCCGCACCGAATCGCGCTCGACCATGTCCTCATCATCGTCGCGGCCGTGGAAATAGCCGCGCAGCAGGCTGTAGCGCGCGTCGCGCGCCTCCTGCACACCGCGCAGCACATGCCGCATCGGCACGCCAAGCAGCACCAGCGCGTGCGAAGCCAGCATCAGGCTGCCCTCGATGATCTCGGGCACCACCTCGGTGGCGCCGGCCTTCTGCAGCGTGTCGAGCTCTGAATCGTCCACCGTGCGCACGATCACCGGCAGCGCCGGCGCCAGTTCCTGCACGTGGTGCAGCACCTTGAGCGCCGATGGGGTGTTGGCATAGGTGACGATCAGGGCGGCGGCGCGGTGGATGCCGGCGGCGATCAGCGCCTCGCGCCGGCCCGCGTCGCCATAGACCACGGTATCGCCGGCCGCGGCGGCCTCGCGCACGCGGTCGGGGTCCAGGTCCAGCGCCACGTAGTTGATGCCCTCGCGCTCCAGCATGTGCGCCAGGTTCTGCCCGCTGCGGCCGAAGCCGCAGATGATCGCGTGCTTCTCGGTCTGCAGGCTCTGCGCGGCGATGCGGGTCATGTTCAGGGACTGCATCAGCCATTCGTTGGCGGCAAAGCGCAGCACGATGGCGTCGCTGTACTGGATCAGGAATGGTGCGGCCAGCATCGACAGCAGCATCGACGCCAGGATCACCTGGATCAGCACCGGGTCGACCAGGTTCAGGCCGTCGATCTGGTTCAGCAGCACGAAACCGAATTCGCCGGCCTGCGCCAGCCCCAGCCCGGTGCGGATCGCCACCCCCTGGCGCGAGCCGAAGACCCGCGCCAGCATCGCGATCAGCACCAGCTTGAACAGCACCGGCACCACCAGCAGCGCCAGCACCAGCCATACGTGGTCGAGCACCACGCGGATATTGAGCAGCATGCCGATGGTGACGAAGAACAGCCCCAGCAGCACGTCGCGGAACGGCTTGATGTCCTCTTCCACCTGGTGGCGGTAGGGCGTCTCGGAGATCAGCATGCCCGCCATGAAGGCGCCCAGCGCCATCGACAGGCCCAGCCGCTCGGTCAGCGCCGCCATGCCCAGCGTCACCAGCAGCAGGTTCAGCATGAACAGTTCCTGCGAGCGGCGCGCCGCCACCACGTGGAACCAGCGGCTCATCAGGCGCTGGCCCAGGAAGAAGATGACGCCCAGGGCCACCACGATCTTGACCGTGGCCAGGCCCAGCGCCACCATCAGGTCGCCGGGATCGCGCGACAGCGCCGGGATCACGATCAGCAGCGGCACCACCGCCAGATCCTGGAACAGCAGGATGCTGATGATATTGCGGCCCTGCTCGCTCTCAAGCTCCATGCGCTCGGACAGCATCTTGGAGACGATCGCGGTGGAAGACATCGCCAGCGCCCCGCCCAGCGCCACCGACGCCTGCCAGGACAGCGGGAACAGCCAGTTGAAAGCCCAGCTGGCCGGCACCACCGCCAGCATCGACAGCACCACCTGCGAGCCGCCCAGGCCGAACACCAGCCGCTTCATCGAGCGCAGCTTGGTCAGGTTGAACTCCAGCCCGATCGAGAACATCAGGAAGACCACGCCGAATTCGGCCAGGTACTTGGTCTGCGCGGTGTCGCTGGCCAGCCCCAGCGCATGGGGGCCGATCAGGATGCCGACTGCCAGGTAGCCGAGCATCGGCGGCAGCTGCAGCATGCGGAATGCGACCACGCCGAAGACGGCGGCGGCCAGCAGCACCAGGGTCAGTTCCAGCGGAGAATGCATCAGGCGGTCTGGGTGACCGGCCAGGCGCGCGGCCGACCCGGCACGGGCACCCTGCCGGCAAAATACGGCGAGCACGGCAAGCACGACGTGCGCCATGGGTCGGGCCAGGCGCCATCGCATTCGTTGGTATACTTCGTCGCCATGATAGCCAATTTCGATGCGGATCGAGCACTCAGGCTCGCCCGCGACACTCTCCAGACCGAAGCCGATGCGGTTTCCGCACTTTCCGGACGCCTGAACGGCGACTTTGCCCGTGCCGTGCTGCTGATCCTGCAATGCACCGGGCGCGTGGTCGTCTCGGGCATCGGCAAGTCCGGCCATATCGGGCGCAAGGTCGCGGCCACGCTGGCCTCTACCGGCACGCCGGCGTTCTTCGTGCACCCGGCCGAAGCCAGCCACGGCGACCTGGGCATGGTCACGCGCGACGACGTGCTGATCGCCTTCTCCAATTCTGGCGAGACCGGCGAGCTGCTGTCGATCATCCCGATCGTCAAGCGCATCGGCGCGCGGCTGATCTCGGTCACCGGCAACCCCGACTCCAACCTGGCCAAGCTGGCCGACGTCCACCTGGACGCGGCGGTCGAGAAAGAAGCCTGCCCGCTGAACCTGGCGCCGACGGCCAGCACCACCGCGGCGCTGGCGCTGGGCGATGCGCTGGCGGTGGCGGTTCTCGATGCGCGCGGCTTTGGCGAGGAAGACTTCGCCCGCTCGCACCCCGGCGGCGCGCTCGGGCGCAAGCTGCTGACCCATGTGCGCGACGTGATGCGCACCGGCAACGCCGTGCCCGAGGTGCGTGAAAACACCCCGCTGGCCCAGGCGCTGATGGAAATCACCCGCAAGGGCATGGCCATGACCGCCGTGGTGGACCCGGACGGACACGCCATCGGCGTCTTCACCGACGGCGACCTGCGCCGCCTGCTGGAAACCCCGCGCGACTGGAAGACCGTTCCCATCGGCGACGTCATGCACCGCAACCCGCACGTGGTCAACGAGAACCAGCTCGCCGTCGAAGCGGTGCAGGTGATGGAGGCCAACCGCATCAACCAGCTGCTGGTGGTGGATGACGACGGCCGCCTGACCGGCGCGCTGCATATCCACGACCTGACCCGCGCCAAGGTTATCTGAGCGGGCGCGGCCCGGCACAACCGGCACAACGCCAAGGACACCATGCAGGCACTCCTCGCCTCCCTCAGCGGCATCGTCATGCGGCTGCTGCCGCTGCTGCTGATGGCCTTCGTGGCGGGCAGCACGTTCTGGCTGGTCCAGATCAACTCCCCCAAGGAAGACCCGGCCGCGCAAAGCGCCAAGAAGCATGAGCCCGATTACTTCATGGACCGCTTCTCGGCCACCGAGTTGGCACCGGACGGCAGCACCAAGATCCGCTTCACCGGCGAGCGCATGATCCATTTCGAAGATGACCAGACCTACGAGGTGACCCGGCCCGCCATGCGCGCGTACGAGCCGGACCGCCCGCCGGTCACCGCCCGCGCCGATATGGGCCGCATGAACGCCGAGGGCTCGGTGATCGACCTGTACGGCAACGGCTTCGTCATGCGCCAGCAGGGCGTGGACGTGTCCAAGGACCCGCAGCTGACCGCCGCATCCAGTTATTTCCAGCTGCTGGTCAATGACGACATCGTCAAGACCGACAAGCCGGTCAAGCTGACGCGCGGGCCGTCGGTGATGACCGCCAACGGCCTGATCTTCAACAACGTCACGCGCGAAGTACAATTGCTCGGCAATGTACGCGGCACCATCATCACCGGGCCGACCCCGGGCCGCGCGCCGGGGTCCTGAGCCCCGGCCCGGGGGCCGCACCAACCCGCACCAACGTACCCAGACGCCCTCAAGCAACCCTGCCAACATGACTGCTTCCCTGACGACATCGTCCCGTCGACGCACCGCCCCGGCCCTGCTCGCCCTGGCCATGGCCTTCGGCCTGCTGGCCCAGCCCGCCCTGGCCGAGCGCGCGGACCGCGACAAGCCGATGGTGCTGGAGGCGGACAACGCCAGCTACGACGACGTCAAGCAGATCTATACGCTGACCGGCAACGTGGTGCTGACCAAGGGCACCATGATCCTGAAGTCCGACGCCGCCGAACTGCGCACCGATCCCGAGGGCTACCAGTTCGCGGTGGCCACCGCCAAGCCGGGCAAGCAGGCCTACATCCGGCAGAAGCGCGAAGGCGTCGACGAATACATCGACGGCTGGGGCGACCGCATCGAGTACGACGGCAAGCAGGAGTACTCCAAGCTGATCGGCAATGCCCGCATGGCGCGCCTGCAGGGCGCCAAGCAGGTCGACGAGATCCGCGGCGCGGTGCTGACCTACGACAGCCGCAAGGAGTTCTACACGGCTGCCGGCGGCGGCAGCGGCGACGCCGCGGCCGCCAATCCGTCCGGCCGCGTACGCGCGGTGCTGTCGCCGCGCCAGGACCAGAAGGCCGGCGCCACGGGCAGCAGCGGCTCGCCGCTGGACCTGAAGCCAGCGCCCGCGCCTGCCAACAAACCCTGACGCCTGGCGCCGGCTGCGTGCATCGCATGCGGCCGGCGCCGGAAACGCCTGAACGCCAGACTGTGCCAATGACCGATACCGCAACCATCGCCGACAAGCCTTCCGTCGAAGCCTCCACCGTCCTTGCCGGCGGCAGCACCCTGGTCGTGCGCCACCTGAAGAAGCGCTATGGCTCGCGCACGGTGGTCAAGGACGTCTCGCTCGACGTGAAGAGCGGCGAGGTGGTCGGCCTGCTCGGGCCCAACGGCGCGGGCAAGACCACGTCGTTCTACATGATCGTGGGCCTGGTGGCGCTGGACGAAGGCGATATCGTGCTCGACGGCGACCACATCAGCGGCCTGCCGATCCACGAGCGCGCGCGCATGGGGCTGTCGTACCTGCCGCAGGAAGCCTCGGTATTCCGCAAGCTCAACGTCGAAGAGAACATCCGCGCGGTGCTGGAGCTGCAGCTGGACAAGGGCAAGCCGCTGGCCAAGGCCGAGATCGAGCGCCGCCTCGATTCGCTGCTCGACGACCTGCAGATCGCGCACCTGCGCAACAACCCGGCGCTGTCGCTGTCGGGCGGCGAGCGCCGCCGCGTGGAAATCGCGCGCGCGCTGGCGTCGTCGCCGCGCTTCATCCTGCTGGACGAACCCTTCGCCGGCGTGGACCCGATCGCCGTGGGCGAGATCCAGCGCATCGTCAGCTTCCTCAAGGCGCGCAATATCGGCGTGCTGATCACCGACCACAACGTGCGCGAGACGCTCGGCATCTGCGACCACGCCTACATCATCAGCGAAGGCACGGTGCTGGCCGCGGGCCAGCCCGAGGAAATCATCGCCAATGACGCAGTGCGGCGCGTCTACCTGGGCGAGAACTTCCGCATGTGATGCAGCGGCCTGCCATGGAGCGGCAGGCCTATTCGCGGGCGCACGTGGGCCTGCCACAGCCAGCAGCGATCAGACCGCATAAGCGATAGCAATTTCCGTTCCAACAACGGAAAGATGCGCATAGAATAGGTCGCATGAAACCGTCGCTACAGCTCCGCCTTTCCCAGCATCTGGCCCTGACCCCGCAACTGCAGCAGTCGATCCGGCTGCTGCAGCTTTCCACGCTGGAACTGCAGCAAGAGGTCGAACAGGCGCTGACGGAAAACCCTCTGCTCGAACGTGAGAACGACTGGATCGAAAGCCCGCTGCGCGTTGCGGCCGACGGCTCGGTCAACCTGCAGAGCGCACCGGCGCCCGCGCCGGCAGAGCCGCAGGGCAATGGCGAGGCCCGCGCCGATGGCGCGGCTGACGACGACAGCTATGGCGACAGCGGCAACGGCGACGACTATGGCAGCGGCGACTGGAGCCTGGACGACTTTGCCCGCCGCCCCCAGGGCGACGAGGATGAAAAAACGCCGATGCAGCTGCGTGAAGCCGAGCCCACGCTGCGCGAGTACCTGATGGAACAGCTCACGCCGCTGAAGATCTCCGCGCGCGACAAGGGCCTGGCCATCTTCCTGATCGAATCACTCGACGATGATGGCTACCTGAGCGCATCGCTTGAGGAGATCTGCACGGAGTTGCCGGAAGAACTCGAGTTCGAGATCGAGGAAGTCCACGCCATCCTCACGCTGCTGCAGAGCTTCGACCCGCCCGGCGTGGGCGCGCGCAACGCCGCCGAGTGCCTGGCCCTGCAGTTGCGGCGCCTGACGCACCCGCAGCGCGAACTGGCCCTGAACATCGTGACCAACCACCTGGAGTTGCTCGCAGTACGCGACTACACGCGGCTGAAGAAGGCGCTGCAGGTCGATGAAGCGGCGCTGAAGTCCGCACACGAACTGATCCGCTCGCTGGCGCCCTACCCCGGCCATGCATACAGCCGCCCGGAGGCGGACTTCGTGGTGCCGGACGTGTTCGTGCGCAAGGGTGGCGGCGGCTGGATCGCGCAGCTCAATCCGGATGTGATGCCGAGGCTGCGCATCAATGACATGTATGCACAAATCCTGCGTGGCGCGAAGGGTGAGTCCGGCACCGCCGGGCTGCAGCAGAAGCTGCAGGAGGCGCGCTGGCTGATCAAGAACATCCAGCAGAGGTTCGACACAATCCTGCGTGTCTCGCAGGCCATTGTCGAGCGTCAAAAGAACTTTTTCAGCCACGGCGAAATCGCCATGCGCCCCTTGGTTTTGCGGGAGATTGCCGATACACTGGGTTTACACGAGTCAACCATCTCCCGGGTGACGACCAATAAATATATGGCAACGCCGATGGGTACTTTCGAACTGAAGTACTTCTTCGGCAGCCACGTGTCCACCGAAACCGGTGGCGCGGCTTCATCAACGGCCATCCGCGCCTTGATCAAGCAACTGATAGGAGCCGAAGACCCGAGGAATCCCCTTTCCGACAGTCGCATTGCCGAACTGCTGGGCGAACAAGGCTTCGTTGTCGCACGCCGCACCGTTGCCAAGTATCGCGAAGCCCTGAAGATCCCCGCAG
This sequence comes from Cupriavidus sp. FW305-46, assembly GCF_058787075.1. Taxonomy (NCBI): domain Bacteria; kingdom Pseudomonadati; phylum Pseudomonadota; class Betaproteobacteria; order Burkholderiales; family Burkholderiaceae; genus Cupriavidus; species Cupriavidus sp. FW305-46. The sequence goes on along the minus strand of NZ_JBYSZI010000040.1, from coordinate 5,887 downwards.
TCAATCTCCGCAAGTCTTTGTAGCCGAGCCCACCGCCTGCCTGGTGAGGCTCTTTCAGAAGGAGAAGCGCTATGAACTTCAAGATCAGTGGACACCACCTGGACATCACGCCCCCTCTGCGTGAGTACGTGGAAACGAAGCTGGAGCGAATCGTCAGGCATTTCGATCAAGTCATTGGCGTTAGTGTGCTGCTCTCTGTCGACAACCATAAGGAAAAGGACCGGCGTCAGTACGCGGAAATCAATCTACATCTCAAGGGCAAGGACATCTTTGTCGAAGCGCATCACGAAGACCTGTATGCAGCGATCGACGCACTCGTCGACAAGCTGGACCGTCAGGTGATCCGCTACAAGGATCGCGTGCAAGGCCACGACCGCGAAGCGGTCAAGTACCAGATGGCCGCAGCGCAAATGCAGCAATGACCGTGCCCGGCAGCCCCGCAGCGGGCTGCTGAATCAGGATTGAACAGGCAAGCCGCGCCATGAAGCGCGGCTTTTTTGCGCCCTCGCGTTCCCGGTTGCCGCCGGCATGCCGCGCCCGCACTGGCGGCGCGGCCCGGCTGTGGCGCCGGAGCCAATGCTTTTCACCCGAATGAGCAAGGGTGTTCGCAAGCGCTGCGCCAAGGTGTATGCTGCGCCATACAAAGAGAGGGAATCCTGGCCGTGCCCCGCACCGGTGCACCGGCTCCCCGCCGCGGAGGCACGATTGCATCACCATGTATCGTTCTGCACCGGCTTGCCCCGTTGCGCTGCACAATGCGGGAGTAGTCGCTGCTCTATAATGGGCCGGACGCCTCCGGCCAGGCCAACGGCAGGCCGGAGCCAGCCCACTGCCCGGCGGGGCGGTCCGCCCGCTAACTGAAATCCTGCGCATCGCCCATGAATCGTTTGGCCAAATTGCTGCCACCCGGCAACATCACCCTCGACGTCAGCGTCACCAGCAAGAAGCGTGTGTTCGAGCAGGCCGGGCTCCTCTTCGAGAACAACCATGGTGTGGCGCGCGCCATCGTGACGGACAACCTGTTCGCGCGCGAGTCGCTTGGATCCACCGGCCTGGGCGCCGGCGTGGCAATCCCGCACGGCCGCATCAAGGGCCTGAAGCAGCCGCTGGCCGCGTTCATGCGCCTGGCCGAACCAATTCCGTTCGAATCTCCCGATGGCAAGCCGGTATCGCTGCTGATCTTCCTGCTGGTGCCCGAACAGGCTACGCAGCAGCACCTGGAAATCCTGTCCGAAATCGCGCAACTGCTTTCCGACCGCGACATGCGTGAAGGGCTGGCCACGCTGCCCACGCCCGATGCCGTCCATCAGTTGCTGATCGCATGGCATCCCTGATCCCCTGACCCCTCAAGCGGGCCGGCACCAGACCGGGCAGGCGCCGAGGCGCTTCGCAAACCGCCCCACCAGTCATACCGCATGGAACTCACCGGCGTCACCTCCCAGTCCATCTTCGACGACAACGCAGCCGACATCAAACTCTCGTGGGTGGCCGGCCTGGAAGGTGCGGACCGCGCCTTCGACGTGGAGTTCGCCCGCGAAGCCACCTCCGCCGCCGACCTGGTGGGCCACCTGAACCTGATCCACCCCAACCGCATCCAGGTGCTCGGCAAGCCCGAGATCACTTATTACCAGCGGCTCGACGACGAGACCCGCAAGCGCCAGATGGGCGAGCTGATCCTGCTGGAGCCGCCCTTCCTGGTGATCGCCGACGGCATGGAGCCGCCGCCCGACCTGGAACTGCGCTGCACGCGCTCGTCCACGCCGCTGTTCACCACGCCGGTGTCGTCGGCCGCGGTGATCGACCACCTGCGCCTGTACCTGTCGCGTATCTCCGCGCCGCGCGTGACCATGCACGGGGTATTCCTCGACATCCTGGGCATGGGCGTGCTGATCATGGGCGAATCGGGCCTGGGCAAGAGCGAACTGGGCCTGGAACTGATCTCGCGCGGCCACGGGCTGGTAGCCGACGATGCCGTAGACTTCGTGCGCCTGGGGCCGGATTTCATCGAAGGCCGCTGCCCGCCGCTGCTGCAGAACCTGCTTGAAGTACGCGGCCTGGGCCTGCTCGACATCAAGACCATCTTCGGTGAGACCGCGGTGCGCCGGAAGATGAAGATCAAGCTGGTGGTGCAGCTGGTGCGTCGCAATGACGGCGAGTTCGAGCGGCTGCCGCTCGATTCGCAATACCTCGACGTGCTGGGCCTGCCGATCCACATGGTCAAGATCCAGGTGGCGGCCGGGCGCAACCTGGCCGTGCTGGTCGAGGCCGCGGTGCGCAACACCATCCTGCGCCTGCGCGGCATCGATACGCTGCGCGACTTCATGGACCGGCAGCGCGCCGCGATGCAGGCCGATGCGGTTTCGCGCGGCCAGGGCCGCCTGCTCTGAGCGCCAGCGTTTTCATTTGCTTACAACGACGTTGACGCAGAACGTCAACGTTCTTCAGGCATGCTCCGTTTTGTGCTGTAATGGGCATCGCGCCCGTTACGGAAGCTGCAACGCCGGCAATGGCGCGCGGCCATGAAGTTTTCCACACCCAGGAGAGCAAGCATGAAGAAACTGATCGCGATGTGCGCGCTGGTCACCCCGATGATCGCCGCCAGCGCATTTGCGCAGACCACTGCCACGCCGGCAACCCCCGCCACGCCAGCCAAGCCAGCGGCCACCGCCCCGGCAACACCAGCCATGCCTGCCACGCCTGCCACCCCGGCTAACCCGGACAAGCCCGCAGCCAATTCCCAGCAGGACAAGATGAAGGCCTGCAATACGCAAGCCGCCGGCAAGAAGGGCGACGAACGCAAGGCGTTCATGAAGGAATGCCTGTCCAAGGGCGCATCCAAGACCCAGCAGGAGAAAATGGCCTCCTGCAGCAAGTCGGGCAAGGGCAAGAAGGGCGACGAATACAAGGCCTACATGAAGGAATGCCTGTCCAAGGCAGCCTGAGCCGCAACCAGCTCAGCAAGCTGACGCCAAAAGCATGGCGAACCGCGAGGTTCGCCATGCTTGCTTTTGCGCGTGGTGTCATGACGCCTTCATCACGTGATGCTATGCTTCAGGTGCTATGCGCATCATCCTCATCACCGGCATATCCGGTTCCGGCAAGTCCGTCGCACTGAACGTGCTCGAAGACGCAGGCTACTACTGCGTGGACAACCTGCCGGCTCAGTTCATCCCGGAACTGACCCGCTATCTCGACAGCCAGGGCTATACGCACCTGGGCGTCGCCACTGACATCCGCAGCCGCGAGTCGCTCGACCAGTTGCCCGACACCGTGCGCGCGCTGGCCGCGGAGCACCAGGTCGAGGTGGTGTTCCTGACCGCCAGCACCGATGCACTGGTGCAGCGCTACTCCGAGACGCGCCGCCGCCACCCGCTCTCGGTCCGTACCGACGGCGTGCCGGGCCCGGGCGGTGAACCCGCCTTCAACGACACCGCGCTGATGGAAGCGATCGAGATGGAGCGCGCGCTGCTGAGCCCGCTGGCCGAGGCCGCGCACCGCATCGACACCAGCAATGTGCGCACCAATACGCTGCGCAGCTGGATCAAGGAGCTGATCCGCGACGACAGCCAGCGGCTGACGCTGCTGTTCGAGTCGTTCGGCTTCAAGCACGGCGTGCCCAGCGATGCGGACATGGTGTTCGACGTGCGCTCGCTGCCCAACCCCTATTACGACCTGGCCTTGCGCCCGCTGACGGGGCGCGACACGCCGGTGATCGACTTCCTGCAGGCCCAGCCGATGGTGCTGGCAATGGCCGAGGATATCCGCGCCTACGTGGAAAAGTGGCTGCCAAGCTTCATTGCCGACAACCGCAGCTACCTGACCGTCGCGATCGGCTGCACCGGCGGCCAGCATCGCTCGGTCTATATTGCGGAAAGGCTTGCCAACTACTTCCGGGCGCATGGTAATGTGCTGGTAAGACACCGAGAGCTCGCACCGGCGGGCTGACGCAGGCGGGACTGCCAACTGGCATCTGCGCGCCGCGTTGGCCGGCTGGCCCATTGCTGCGCGATACCCAAGCTGGCACTGCATGTCCTCGACCGACCTCTACCGTCCCACGGGATCAGAAGATCCGCCGCGGACGCTCGACAACCTGCCGCTGTTCCCGTTGCACACCGTGCTGTTTCCCGGTGGACGGCTGCCATTGCGCGTGTTCGAGGCGCGCTATGTCGACATGGTGCGCAACTGCCTGCGCGACAACACGCCCTTTGGCGTTTGCCTGATCGAAAGCGGCGAGGAAGTGGCCCGGCCGGACCAGCCCACCGTGCCGGAACCGGTCGGCTGCCTGGCGGAGATCGTCGACTGCAACATGGAACAGCTGGGCGTGCTCTTGATCCGCGCGCGCGGCCGCGAGCGCTTCCATATCGTCAGCCACGACACCCGCGACGACGGCCTGCTGGTCGCCCGCGCCGAGGTGCTTCCTCCCGACATCATCGACTGCAAGCTGGAGCTGCTGGGCGAATGCCTGGATGCGCTGCGGCGCATTGTCACGCGGCTGCATGCCGAGCAACCCGACCGGCTGCCGTTCGACGAGCCCTACCTGTGGGACGACCCGAGCTGGGTCGCCAACCGGCTGTGCGAGTTGCTGCCGGTGCCGCTCAAGGCCAAGCAGATGCTGATGGCGCTGCCCGATGCCGGCATGCGCATCGAGATCGTGCACCGCTACATGCGCCAGAACCACATGCTCTAGGCGCGGATCCCGCAGATGCGCCTGCCAGGCTTCAGAACAGCCCGCCGCGCGCCTGGTCCTCCAGCAGCCTGCGTACCGGCGCGGGCGTCCCCACCGCATCGAGATCGTCAAGCGAGATCCAGCGCTGCGCGGCTTCCGCGGCGCCGCCCTGCGCCATCAGGCTTGCGCCGTCCGCGCTCACATCGACCCGGATGGCACGGATCAGCAGGCGGAAGTGCGTGAACACGTGGGTCAGCTCGCCGGTCAGCGCGGCGCGCGCGGGCTTGCCGAAGGCGCGGGCATAGTCGAGCGCCGCCGCCTCGGCGGCTTCCGCGTCGAAGGGCACGCTGTCGACCGGCATCTCCGGCAGGCTCCACAAGCCGCCCCAGATGCCGCTGCCCGGGCGCAGGCGCAGCAGCACTTCGCGCTGGCGCCGCACCAGCAGCATTACCGTGCTGCGCTCGGGGATGGCCGCGCGCGGCTTGGGCGTGGGCAGCACGCCGGTGAGCCCGTCGCGGCGCGCCACGCAGTCGGCCGACAGCGGGCACGCACCGGCATCGGCCAGGCAGGCCGGCTTGCCGCGCGAGCACACCGTGGCGCCCAGGTCCATCAGCCCTTGCGTATAGGCGATCATGTCCTCGGCCTGGCGCGGGCCTGCGGCCGGCAAGGCCAGCTCGGCCAGCTGCCACATGCGCGTTTCCACCACGCGCTCGCCCGGATGGCCGTGGATGCCGAAGCAGCGCGCGAACACGCGCTTGACGTTGCCATCCAGGATAGGAGAACGCACGCCGGCGCTGAACGCGGCGATCGCCGCGGCGGTGGAGCGGCCGATGCCGGGCAATGTGGCCAGCACCGCGGGATCGGTCGGGAAACGGCCACCATGCTCGCTCACCACCTGCATGGCGCAGCGGTGCAGGTTGCGTGCGCGCGAGTAATAGCCCAGCCCCGCCCACAGCGCCATGACCTGGTCGGCAGGCGCCGCCGCCAGCGCCTGCACCGTGGGCAGCTGCGAGACAAAGCGCTGGAAGTAGTCGATCACCGCGCTCACCTGGGTCTGCTGCAGCATGATCTCCGACAGCCAGATGCGGTACGGGTCGCGCGTGTTCTGCCACGGCAGGTCGTGCCGGCCATGCTGGCGCTGCCAGTCGACCACGCTGGCGCCGAAGTCGGGCGGCACGCAGATATCGTCGGGGATGGCGGGAACGGCGCGGGGGGCTGGTT